>JBGQGO010000049.1:0-16215 GCA_041497455.1 Blastocatellia bacterium
CATCCTCTCCGTAGGTGCCGTGCAACACCGGGAAGACCGCGTCGAGAGGTTCGCTCGACAATAAGCGTTCTCGCTCATCGAGCCGCGTCAACCCCTGCCGTGTCGGATCGCCGATGATCGCGACCTGTTGATACCTGGTTGAAGCCATCACCGCCTCAGGCAGCAGCGCCGCAGCATTTGCCGACATCAGCCAGCGGCCCTCTTTGGTGATGCCGATCGGCACGACCTCGTACTTGGATTTGTCCATCGCGTTGATGACGGACTCTGCCGACCGCAGCGACACTTCGTGTTCGCCGGAGCGCCCTCCGAAGATCACACCGACCCTTAGTTTCTTCTTCAAATTCCTGGCCCCGTTTGTTTGTGGATGTCCCGCGTTGGATGCCGCATTGCGCTTCCGGGTTTGAAGCGCGCGCCGGCTAGTTTACGAATCAAACTCTTTGCTGTCGTGCACAGCGCGCTCCCAATCACGTATTCGAGTCCTGGCTTTCGCGATTCCGCGCCACGCCAACGCGAGATGGACTATGCAGAATCCCACCGGCAACAACACAAAGGGACTCAAGAGAAGAAGGAGAAACTTCACGAGCGACTTTGACCAGATCGGGATTGCCACGATCAGACACAGCGCAATCAGAGGAATGAAGATTCGTGCCTGGTCGTTGAGCTTCGCCACCCGGTCCTGTAAGTCGAGGGCGAGCCTATCGCGCTCAGTCGCCGCCACGGCTTGCCGGCTGAAGTCGGGATTCAGTTCGTGTGAGTATCTGTGCTCGGCCATTTGATGAGTCTATAGAATCTTCTTTCCGAGCGCCGACAGAATCAACTCGACTGCGAGCTGCGCCGTTTGATTCGCCGTGTCGAATACCGGATTCACCTCGGTCAGCTCGACCGAGAGCACGCGGCCGGATTCGGCGATCTTCTCCATCGCAAGGTGGCCTTCTCGATAAGTGGCGCCGCCGCGTTCAGGCGTGCCCACTCCGGGCGCGTAGAACGGATCAAGGAAATCCATATCCATCGTCACGTGAAGCCCAGCCGTGTTTAGCGAGGCAATCTCCACCGCCTCGAGGATCACGTCCGCCATACCGCGCTCGTCCAGCTCGCTCATCGTGAACACGCGGATGCCCAGCGATTTCAGGAGAGCGCGCTCCCCCGGGTCAATGCTTCGAGCGCCGATGATAGCGGTGTTCTCCGGAAAGACCTTCGGCGCGAATCCAGCGACGTGAGTCAATTCGCGAGCGCCATGACCCAGCAACACGGCCAGCGGCATGCCATGAATGTTACCCGAAGGAGAAGTCTCAGGCGTGTTTGAATCCGCGTGGGCGTCCAGCCAGATGATGCCGACCCGCTTGTGGCGCTTGCGGTAGTAAGATGCCAGTCCCGCAACGGTGCCGATTGCTATCGAGTGATCACCCCCAAGGACGACCGGCAGCGCGCCTTCGTCGAGCGCCGCTTCGGTCATCGCCGCCAGCTCTTCGGCTGCCGCTGCGATTTGCGACAAGTACCGGGCGCGGGGATTCATTTCCTCGACGGCTTCGGGCGGATGGACGTGGACGTTGCCCGCGTCGGTCACTTCATACCCGAGCAGCGCGATCGCTTGATTGAGCCCGGCTATGCGAATCGCCGACGGACCCATATCGACGCCGCGGCGGCCGGCTCCCAGGTCCATTGGCACTCCGATTATCTTAGCCTTCTTATTCATAAAGGCGCCTGCAGGGGTTACACGTGAAGCAGATCGCTGTTGATGCAGTGATATTCTCCCATTCCACCCTTCGAGTGGCAAGATAGACGTTTCAGCGAAGGCAGTGTCGCGCGGGAATGTAGCGGAGGCGGCGCCTATTTGGACTGCGCCGCCTATTCCGCGTTCAACGACTGTCGCATGGGTGGCGGCGCTTTTGCGTATTTAGAGTGAGCGGCCGCAGAACCAGGTCGCTTGGTAGTGTCTTCTACACGCAAACAAAAGCGCCGCCACGCATGCGATAGTCGTTCAATGCGGAACAGTCGGCGCAGTCCAAATGAGTTGGGCCATTCGAGCACTGCGGCTGTGTCTCTTTATCCGGCAGCGAAGACAGGCGTCTCCGCTTGAGGGGCCAAGCCGTAAAATTCGGCCTGGCTTGCGAGCTTGATCGTGGCCAGAATCTTCGGAATGTAGTTGCAGGTCTCCCTGGGCAGCAACTGTTTGTCGTACAGTTCCCAGAAATTCGCGTTGCCGTTCTTTACAATCGCGCCCATGACTCGGGGCTCGCCGCCATTATAGGCGGCCATCGCGAGCGTCCAGTCGCCAAATATTGTGTATAGGTCGCGAAGGTACACAGCCGCAACACGCGTCTGCTTGAACGGGTCCGCGCGCTCGTCGTTTCCGCTTTGAACCTTGAGCCCATATTCGGTTGCAACCGCCGGGATGAACTGCCAAATGCCGCTGGCGGCTGCGGGTGAGACGGCCCGCGGGTTCCAGACACTTTCTACAAATGCGAGCCACACGAGGTCTTCAGGAACGCCAGCACTGCGAAACTCTGCGCGAGCCATTTCGAGATATGAGTTGCTGCGTTCGATACCGATCTTCAGAGTGCTTCGTCCAAGCGGGGTGGCGCCATAATAGTTCATCCAATGCTCAATCGCCGGGTTTGTGTCAAAAGCCATGTCACCGACCGTGAAGCGCCCGTCCGAGATCGGTCCGCCTTCGGCTCGAGACTGCGAATCGCCTCCCGTTGAATAGCTCGGCGGGGCGGTAGACTCTGCTCTCGCCGCTGCGTGCACCACAGCCACTAAGCTTTGCAACGCAACTAGCGATGGAGCGTCTGAGGCTGCCGTGGGCTTGATGTCTGTGGCGTCCAGCCGTCTGGGATTGCTCTTGCGAACGGCGATGACCACGCCGGCGCCCACATTCTCTTCACCCTCAGCGCCATTGCCCTTTACGCGCCTCGTAACGCGTTCGTAGTAGTCAGCGAGACGCTGGTTTGCCGGCGCAGCCTCCGCGAGCATGCGTATCGCATTTCTGAAGGCTGGGCGCTGGCGGCTGAGGCCGAGACGGACTGAGCTGACGCCGTCGCCGTCGTAGAGTGCAGACGGAAGATCGCGAGCCATGTTGAGCGTTGCGAATGAGACCGCCAAAGCTGCGAGGAGGGTTGAGACGAGCTTCTTTACAACGAGTTTCTTTGTGTAAGAGGTTTCTGAGCTTGGGACAGGAAAATGGCCTGGTTTCAATGATACTCCTATTCGCGCCGCCGGAGGCGCGTCATTTACGATTTCTTGAGTTGGGATCTTTGGGACTACCGGATGTGGAACTGCTTTTCTGAGAGGTCGTTCTACCCGCAAGTCAAAATCAGCACCCATACTCCATATGTTTTTCGGGTTCTTCCCGATGTCAGATCAATCTTACCAACATGAGATGCGGCAAATCTAGACTTGCGGCCGGTTGCAACCAAAATGCAAGAAAGCGCCGGCTGCGGCAGCGCAAGGATCTAAAGTACGCGTTTTTGCAGAAGTGCGACGGCCTCTTCAGCGGTAGCAGCGAATGTGAGATGTGTCATGTCACTATCAGAAATCACTAGATGCTGGCGCAGGCCGTCGATCGCGGCGGGCCAGCACTCACCGAGCAGGATCAGGGGCCGCTGCGGAAGAACGTTCATCACCAGCTTGTTCCACACCAGCGATATTTCGGTGACGGTTCCCATCCCTCCGCGCAGCGCGATGTAGCCAGCCGAGTCGCGGATCAATATCTGTAGCCGCGCGTAGAAATCAGCGCTCGGTTCGATCTTCTTGAGATAAGGATTAGGCGCGGACTTGAACTGTTCCATCGTCACGCCGATGACGTGGCCGCCCGCTTCGTGCGCGCCACGGCTGATGGCTTCCATGACACCG
Organism: Blastocatellia bacterium; assembly: GCA_041497455.1. Taxonomy (GTDB): domain Bacteria; phylum Acidobacteriota; class Blastocatellia; order UBA7656; family UBA7656; genus Onstottus_A. The sequence goes on from JBGQGO010000049.1 coordinate 3,853, forward strand.
GCGTAGCCGCCTGAGCAAACATCGAAGCCGGCTTCGACCAACAAGCGGCCGAGCTTCAACGCTTCCTTGTATTCGGCGGCATCGGGGCCGCATCGTGAGCCACCGAAGACTGTGATTCGTTTTGATCTCGGGTCTGGGTCGCCCACGTCCACCTCAACTTTTCCCGTGCGTATCGATTGGGCTTATGTCGCGACCGCCAACCCTCTCGACGAAGCTGACTATTGTCGGCGGCAAAGCAGAGAAATCTTTTCGTAAATAACTTATCACGCCAAAGGCCAACAGGTCGAAGATTAAAATGAAAAGCGCTACAACCCAGAAGTCTGCTGTTTTGGATTCGTCTAGCCAAACCATCGCTGCAAACATTCCGATTGAAACAGCCGCCAGGCCCACCCACACAAGCAACTGCTTTGAGAGCGTTTTGTACCATCTTTCCGGCGGCGGAGGCGGCTCGCTGGGCTTGCTGATTCTTTCAATGGTTTCTTCAGCGAGGCGAAGCCACTCCGAGACCAATTCGTTGCTTTGATTGAGTTCAACCGCGCGACGAAGGAGATGCGCGGCGTGCTGGTAACCAGCAAGCTTCGGAGGTGTTGTCAGCAGGTCATCGGCCATTACCATGCAGAGTAAAGCATCAAATTTCAACGCCTCCTCGTTCGCCGGCTCCAGCAATAGCGTCTGTTCGAACTTCTCTCTTGCTTCCCGAAGCTGTCCATCTCGCATCAGAATCAAGCCGAGTAGAAAATGGGCGCCGGCTATACTGGGCTCCAGGCTCACGGCGTGCCTCAGTTGCTTGCCCGCTTCCTCTTCACGCTCACAGATGAACAGAATCCGGCCAAGCGCCAGGCGCATCCGCGCGTCGTCAGGCTCAAGAGCAACGGCTTGCCATGTCTCTGACTCCGCCTCGTCGTAGCTCTCCTTTGTTTCCAAAACGAGTGCCAAATAGTAATGGGCTCGCGAATCTTGGGGCATAAGACGGACCCCATTCCTGGCACGCACCTCGGCTTCGTCAACTCGGCCAAGATTCAACAGGCAGATGCCTCCAACCGTGTTCGCTATCGGACTGTCGCCGTCCAGACTCAGAACACGCTCGAATACTCGGGACGCCGCCTCGTAATCGCACGAGCCGAACCTCTCAAGGCCTTCGCTAGTGAGCCTTTCTATCTGTCGTTGTTCAAGCAATGGGTTCATATAATGCAAGACAACATCAAGGCTTCAACCGATACACCATTCTCGGGAAGGGAATCGTCTCGCGAATATGTTCTATCCCACACAGCCACGCCGTGCACCGCTCGATGCCCATCCCGAACCCACCGTGCGGAAACGTTCCGTACTTGCGAAGGTCCAGATACCAGTCGAACGCTTCTTCGGGCAGCCCGTGAGCGTGAATCTGTTTCAACAAGTACTCCAAGTCATCAACGCGTTGGCCGCCCCCGATCACCTCGCCGTAGCCTTCAGACGCCAGCACGTCCACGCACAGCGCAAGCTCGGGCCGCTCCGCATCCGGCTTCATGTAAAAAGCCTTCACTGCCGCCGGGTAGCGATGCACCATCACCGGACGATCAAACTGATTCGACAGATAAGTCTCATCGGGCGCGCCAAAATCTCCGCCCCACTCGAACCGCTCTTGAAGCTCGCCCTTAGCGTGCGCTTCCTGGAGCATCTTCACCGCGTCGTCGTATTGAAGCCTCGGGAACGGCGGCGCGATCTTCTCCAGCTTTGAAATATCGCGCTCAAGCTCGGTCAGTTCCTGGCGCCGGTTCTCGAGCACCCGATGCACGATGAACGTGATGAACTCTTCGGCGAGATTCATGATGTCGTCAAGCTCAGCGTAGGCGACTTCGGGCTCGACCATCCAGAACTCCGTCAGGTGGCGGCGAGTCTTCGACTTCTCGGCGCGAAACGTCGGCCCGAAACAATAAACCTTCCCAAAAGCCGCGGCGGTCGCTTCGTTGTAGAGCTGGCCCGATTGCGTTAAGTACGCCTTGTTGTCGTCGAAGTAGTCCACCTCGAACAGCGTCGTCGTGCCTTCGCACGCGGCCGGAGTGAAGATCGGCGTGTCCATCAGCAGGAATCCGTTCGAGTCGAAGAAGTCGCGAACGGCTCGAATCACCTCTGCTCTGATCGAAAGAATCGCGTGTTGGCGCTTCGATCTCAGCCACAGGTGTCGATTGTCCATCAAGAACTCGACGCCGTGCTCCTTGGGCGTGATCGGATAATCGTGAGCGATCTGCAGGACTTCTACGCCCGTCACATCAAGCTCGTAGCCGCCCGGCGCGCGCTCGTCGGCTCGGACCTTGCCCGTCACGATGATCGAGGATTCCTGCGTGAGCTTCTCGAAATCGTTCCACACTTGTTCAGGGACGTTCTTCTTGAAGACCACTCCTTGAATGATGCCCGAGCCGTCGCGCACTTGCGGGAACATCAGCTTGCCGCTCGACCGCATGTTGTAGAGCCAGCCCTTGAGGGTGACTTCTTCTCCGACGTGCTTCGATACATCGCGGATGTAGGTTTGATTCATCGTTCACCTTGCCGGTTAAGATTGGAGGCTCGAGTTGAAAGGACAATCCTACTACAGTGGATTCAGCGATTGAAGTTGGCTTTGACCTTGTCTCGTCTAGCAGGCTGCCGAGGACTGTTTTCCCTCGCCCTGGGCTATGGAAATCAGTTGAGCACTGACGGAGGCTTTCGAGGCGCCAACATGTTTTGCACCAGGTCCCAGTTGGGTTTTCAGCAACCTGCTAGACCGGGGGGGGGAACAGCATCGCCGAGCGTGGTTATAGCTGCCTTAGCTTTCCGTCAACGAAGCAGAAGGCAACATCGCCGAAGACGCATTGATCAAGAGGTTGTAATCGTTGAGGCTCATTCGGGCGCAATCTCTTGCCATTGAGTGTCGTTCCATTGAGACTCCCCTTGTCCTCTATTAGCAACCCTCCGGTTCCGGGATATATCTCAGCGTGGGTGCGAGAGACAGTATTCTTGACGTCAACAGCGCTCAGGTCGATATGTGGGTTGTGATTCCGGTGTGGATCGCTTCTCCCAATGATCATGATCGCTACCTCCCAATGATCAGTAATATGGCTCGAAGTCATGTACGAATCCACTGAAGCATTCGTGCCAATTATCTGATGTCCCAAAGCGCGCTTGCGCGTTAGGGCGCTGGAGGTCTGGGGTCGCCCGGAAGTCGAGGTCGCTGGTCGCCCGAAAGCGGCGGGCTTGGATCCGCGGGATTTCTCCGCCTTTGATTTGGATCCAACGGTCGAGAGTCCGCGCCTTTGTGGATTCCACCGACACGCGAACTCTGCCCTCCGGGCGGTGTCGTGCTTATCGAAAACTGGGTCCACGCCCCGCTCGGCATGTCGCCCGCGATCTCACGTTGCCACGCGTATTCTGGATGTGATTTGAGGAACGCTTCCAACTTGAAGTCGCCGCCGCACGGATGCCCAACCGAGCCCCACAAAGACATGCGCTCGGCCATCTGACTGTCCGCCACCTTCGCGTTCACCGTGCCGCCGGGATAGAAGTTCTTCCAGTCCCATTCGGGCGCGCCCAGCTCGTCAGCCTCAACGTGCCCGCACAGCGTATTGGCCGACCCGGCCTCTCGCTTGCGCACGACGTCGTAGTGATCGGCTTCGAACTTCTTAGCCAGGTTGATATCGATCTTACCCTTGTTCAGCTTCATCAACTCGTCCCACCGCCGGTGACGCGCGTTAGCCGAGTTCGCCGCGTTGGTAGAATCAAAAGTCGTCTCCTCGCGAGTCGTCTTCTCATGTACAGGGAAGTTCGAGCCGGCGTAGTAGCCATCCTTGGTGCGCTCGACTATGTTGTTCTTGATTCCGTTTTCGAGCCGCGCGATCTCGCCGGTCTTGCGGTCGCCGATCAGCCAGTCGTTTGCGTAGCCGCCGTTCGGCCGGTCCATCATCACCTTGAGCCAATCATCGATCGAGTTGGAATACTGCGTCGCTTTTCTGATTCGATAGAATTCCGGCAGCCCTTCCGTGTCGAAGCCTTTGAACTGAGTAATGGTGGTCTCGGTCGCCATCAGACCGGCGTCGGTGATGTAGAAATCGTCGCCCGAATGAATGAAGCCGGGGAACGAGTCCATCAGAATGCGATGCCCAGAGGCGGGCTTCAGATCGACCATGATGTTCCAGCGCCGCCCGACCAGATAGTCGACCCAGTTGTTGTGTCCGATGACTATCCCGCCATTGCGAGTCCAACTGCCCGTTGCGATGAACGCGGAACAAGACGGCGGCGGTGACTGGTGAAGGTCGGGATCGGCAAGCCTCGCCTGCTGCAACGAAGGAACGTAGTAGGACGCGAGCTCGATCCACCCATTCATCGCGAGGACGTCGTCCGCATCGATCTTAACCCCTCGAGCGGAAGCTCCCCGCGCGATGCCTTCGATTTCCCTTTGATACTCGTCGCCGATTTTCTTCCAGAAGAGTTGGTGCGCCGAGTCCCGATAGAACTGCCATTCACGCTTAGTGGTACGCGGCAGGTATTTCTTGAAGACGCGCAGCGACTCGTCGATCTCGCGCGCGAGCAGATAGCCGTGTTGATAGCCGATTTCCTCGGGTGAGCCTTCGAGGTGAATGTAGATCCATCCGTTGCGCTCGACGCGAAACGCCTTCGCGAGGGGGTCTTGTTTTGACTGCACTATACCACTCGAAGCAGCGCGAAACGGGGCCTGCGCAAGGATCATCAAAACGGTCATTGCTGACGCGACGAGCGCCAAACTACGTGATATTCGAATCAACATCGTAAGACCTCCAGTTCGCGGCCAATCGTTCTTTGCGTTCTTTGCGGCTTTGCGCGAACGTGCTGCTGGCTTTCTAGCACTCCCGGGCGCTCCAGGCAAGCGAGCACCCGCCGCGATCAGATTGACAAACGGTGCAGCGGGCGATAGAAGAAAGCTTCTCGCTGATCCACCCTGGACCCTGACAGTGGAGAGTTCAACTCAAGAGGTCAACCCATGCGACAAAGAACATCTATGCTGTGGTCGTTTGTTCTGCTCGGGCTCGTCGGCGCTACGGCTTTCGTTGACAACACCCAGGCGCAAACCCCGGCCGGCGCGCCGTCAGCTTCGGGCTACCATCTGCTAAAGAAGATCGAAGCCGGAGGAGAAGGCGGTTGGAACTACCTGATCGTGGACGGCGCCGCGCGGCGTCTTTACGTGTCGCATGCCACGCGAGTGATGGTCTTTGACGCGGACACCTTCAAGAGCGTCGGTGAGATTCCTGACACGCCGGGCGTTCACGGCATCGCCATCGCGAGCGATCTCGGCCGCGGCTTCACCAGCAACGGGCGCGACGGGTCGGTGACCATCTTCGACCTGAAGACGCTCAAGCCGCTTGGCAACGTCAAAGTCGGCACGAATCCCGATTGCATAATCTACGACTCGGCGACCCGGCGCGTGTTCGCTTTCAATCGCGGCAGCTCGGATGTGACGGCGATCGATGCGAAGACCGGCGACGTGGCTGGGCTCGTGGCGCTGGGAGGCCATCCCGAATTCGCCGCCGCCGACGGCAAGGGCATGGTCTACGCGAACCTGGACGACAAGAGCGAAGTGGTTGCTTTGGACTCGCGCAAGCTCGAAGTCAAATCGCGGTGGCCGCTCGATCCGGGGAAAGGTCCGAGTGGAATGGCGATGGACCTGAAGACTCGGCGGTTGTTCCTGGTATGCGGCAACAAGCACATGATCGTGCTGAACGCGGACAGCGGCAAGGTTGTAGCTGATCTTCCCATCGGCAGCGGAGTAGATGCAGCGGGCTTCGATCCGGAAACAAAGCTGGCTTTTAGTTCAAATGGAGAAGGCACGCTAACAATCATTCATGAGGATTCGGCGGACAAGTTCACGGTAGTAGAGAACGTGACTACGCAGCGAGGCGCCCGGACGATGGCATTGGATCCAAAGACTCACAACGTGTTCCTGTCGACGGCCCAGTATGGCCCTCCGCCCGCGGCGACCCCCGAGCGCCCGAACCCTCGAGGGGCGGTTGTGCCGGGAAGCTTTATGATACTGGTGTTCGGCAAGTGAGTCTGTTAAGGCTTTCTAACTCAGTGGAATGCCTTGTTCATCAGCACTGGCGAATTCGGCAAGCACATCAAGAAACTGTCGAGGCGATAGAACACGTACGCTTCGACGTGCCTTGGCGGGAAAGTGCCTGAGATTGCCGGTGACCAAGCAGTCGGCGCCAGCCGCCTCAGCGACAGCGAGGAAGGGTTCGTCGTCGGGGTCTGGGAGTTCTTCGGGCCAAGCCTTGGGCCTCACATGCAGAGCTGTGAGTTCAATATGCTGTAGAACATCTTCCGCTTTGCTCTGATTGATATTCAAATCTGGACGCGCAAGCACCTCGCGGTACTCGGCAAGTATACGTGTGTCGCACGAAAGCTCAATCTCACCTGCCGTGATCAGATCAACGATTTGGCCCGGCGCTGCGCGGTCCGACAACAAACCAGAGACCAGGACGTTCGTATCCAGCACGATCCGGATCACGATTGACGCTTCTCCTGAAGTGCCTTCCGGCGGTGCCGGGCTTTTCGTGTCGCTGCTATGACACGGTCAATCTGTGTGATCGTCATTCGGTTTCGTCCAGTCTTGCGGGCATCCTGGCGAATTGACTTAACCGCAAGCTGAGCGCGCGCCTGCCGGATAGCGGCGGCGGTTTCATCGAGCGTCGCGCCTTCTACGGGGACGAGCAGTGCTATCGGCTCTCCGCTAGCGGTGAGCAGCGCCTGCGGCTCTCGCGCAATGGCTTTGCGAAGTTCGCTGGCCTTCCCTAGCAGGTCTTCCGTGGTGAATATCTTCATATCGCAACAGTAGCATTCCAAGGCGCCACTGTCACCAACGCACCGTCAACAACAGCAGGGCACATTCTGCTACGTGGTCTTCGAGCTCTCACGAGTGAGGGGCTTCATACATTACCTTGCCGCGATCGATTATCTCGCGCATGAAGAAGTCGCCCATCGCTAGCCGCTGCTCGATCTGCTGTGGCGTCCGGACAAGAAGGTCAAGCGCCGTAGCTGGATTCAATCGATCCAATATCTCGATTGCCTTGCGCGTGTGCCTGCCCTTGAATGGCATTATCACAAGCAGATCAACATCCGAATCCCACTGCGGGTTGCCGTAGGCGTGCGAGCCAAACAGGATGATCTTCTCCGGTCGAAACTCGAGGGCAATCTTCTCGCAGAGGTGTTTGATTTCTCTGGTCGTCGTTTTCTTGACGGTATGTGGTCGTAGTCTCTGCACGTGATTCAGCCTTTTGTTCTCGTTAACCGTACGTCGCCCAGATTATACGTCGGGGCCCGTTCCAGGCAAACGTGCCTGAACGTAGCGGTAGAGATTCATAGGCCGCACGCACGAGGTTCGACGCTGATACGAAGCTTACGTTCAGCTCCCACTGCTAAGGCACGTTGACGGTGGTCATGAAGATTCAGCGGACCAGTACGCGCTAGTTATGCCAACAGGCCAGGCCGGTGCGATGAGAACACAATTGACAGGGCGCTGCATATATGCAAGTATAGGCGCGTTTGAAAAAGCTCCCTCCCAAGTTGCTTTCGACGGCTGAGGTCGCATCCGAAGCGGGTGTCCACAAGGATACTTTGCTTCGCTGGTTACGCGATGGCCGTGTGTCCGAACCGCACCGGAACCGACATGGCTGGCGGGTGTTCACGGAAGCGGAAACTTCGCAGGTTGTCGCATTTGCTGAATCGGAGCGGCCACCGCGCGAACGAGGTATGGTCTTAAGAGAAAAGGCTACGCCGTACGCTGCAATCCAGCGGGTCCAGCAGATCGATTGGGATTTCAGAGAAGTAAAAACCACCTATCTGACACACGGCCTGCACCCGTATCCAGCGAAGTTCATCCCGCAGATTCCGAATGCCCTGATTCAAGAGTTCTCCGCGGTTGGCAACACTGTGGGAGACATTTTCTGCGGGAGCGGCACCACGCTCGTAGAAGGCATGCTGCTAAAGCGAAACGTCGTAGGCGTCGACGCCAACCCGCTCGCGTGCCTCATATCAGCTGCGAAGACGACGCGATTCCAAGAAGGGGACCGAGACACTCTTCTTGCGTTGGCGAAGCGCGCAGTAGAGCTAGCAAATGAGATCACTTCAGACGAGCGCCCCACGCTATTCCCGGTAGCAGAGTTTGTCTCCAAAGCTCCTCGACCGAAAGAACACGCCATTGACTTTTGGTTCGAACCCTTCGTCGTCGAGGAACTTGCCGAAGCGCTTTCCTGGTGCCATGCACTTCCAACGCAGGCGGCAAGCAACGTGGCCTTAGCTTCTTTCTCGGCCATCATCGTCAACGTTTCGCGTCAGGACTCCGACACGCGGTATGTGCGCCGCCGGAAGAATCTCAGGCCAGGCGATGCGCTGCGGCGGTTCGCTCAAGCCCTAGCAGACAACGCGAACGCCGTTGAGAAGTTCTCCGAGTTACTTGAGCCGACCGTGACTTCGCGGATTCTTCGAGCAGACGTCCTTGAGGCCCCTCAAATCCCGGAACTCGACCTGGTAGTATGCTCTCCTCCGTACCCAAACGCTTACAGCTATCACCTCTACCATATGACCCGGATGGTATGGTTGGGTATGGATCAACGAGATTTCAAGAAGCGAGAGATTGGAAGCCACAGGAAGTTCAGCAGCAAAGGGAAGAATGCGGCGACCATTGAAACGTTCAAAGCGGAGATGAAGTCAGTGTTTGCTTGGCTGAACGGCGTGGTTCGGCTCGGCGGTCATGTCTGTTTGGTTGTCGGTAACTCCATTATCCGAGGTCGCACATATGACAACGCCGATGTTCTAAAAGAGGCGGCTGCCAGCGCCGGTCTTTTTGAAGTGGCAAGACTCAACCGAAACTTGAAGGACACTAGCAAAGCATTCAACCCGCGCATCGGCAAGATAAAGACAGAAAGAATCGTGATTCTTCAGAACAGGGGATCGAGAACGATATGACCTACGAACTGACCTGTCGTATTAAGCCCTACATTCAGCCTTTCGAGCGGGAGCTTGCGCTACGTGAGCTAGAAGCGCTCGCCGGGGCTCTGCCGCGACCAGTCCCGAGAGACCCTGGTCAGCCGGAGTGCTTCCGAGTTCGCTCCCAAGTAGCACCAGGCGCATTAGCCAGAGACTTGGCATTTTGGGAGGCAGTACGCGGCGAGAACACGTTAACGACAACGCAGTCCCTTCGAGAATCGACTGTGAACGTAGTGAGAAACGGAATCTCTCTGGAAGCAATTGCGTCGATTTTGCCATTCAATGGATCCGTTCCTTTCCCTAATCGCCGGTGCCTGCGTTATGGGAGCCACGGGCTACACGAATACCGCGGTAAGTTTTTCCCACAGCTTGTTCGAAACTTCATAAACTTGGCGAAGGTTCCATCAAGGGGAGTTGTTGCCGACCCGTTCAGTGGTAGTGGTACAACCGCGGTTGAAGCGATACTGGCTGAACGCACTGTCGTGGGCCTCGACATCAACCCTCTTTCCGTCTTCATGGCCAAGACGAAATGCGCCCTTCTTCGCGTCAAGGTATCCGATCTGGAAGACGCCTATGTCAAAGTTAGAAGCTTGCTCCTGGCCGGCGCACAGCCCACCGGCTGTTCACGGCTTAGGAAAATCGCGCCGAGCGACGCCGAATACCTTGCTGCATGGTTCCACCCTAGAGTTCTAGAAGAACTTGACTTCATATACGCCTCTATTTGCTCGACCCCAACTGGCGGAATCCGAGAACTCTTTCTGCTGGCACTAAGCAATATTCTACGGAAAGTTTCATGGCAAAGAGAGGACGACCTGAGGGTTCGGAGAGAGATCAAGCTCATTGACGAGATCGACCCTATTCGGGAATTTCTCCAGGAGATTGGTCGCTCCGTCAGACTTGTCCTTGCCTTTCTCCGTCAGGAGCCTAATCGCCGACTGGGGAAGGCACGCATCGAAGAAGGGGACGCCCGACATCTTCAAACTCACTGGCGATCTCTAAGGGGGAAGGTCGACGCCGTCATCACGTCGCCCCCTTACGCCACAGCCTTGCCGTACTTGGATACTGACCGGCTCAGCCTTTGTTTTCTTGGCCTTTTGCCTCGGAACGAGCATCGGAAGCGCGACCAAGCCATGATAGGCAACAGAGAAATAACAGAGCGAGCGCGAACGCACTATTGGAACGAGTTCACAAGGGCCAAAGATATTCTGCCCGCCTCCCTGACATCTCTCATCTCAAGAATCCAGAGTCTAAACCAGAGGGGCAATGTAGGCTTCAGGCGTAGAAACCTAGCATCATTGCTGTACAAGTACTTCTCTGATATGCGCCAAGTGTTTGTCGGAGTAAGCGAAGTTCTCAAGGACGGTGCGAGCGTGTTCGTCGTCGTTGGGAACAACCACACTATAGCAGGTGGCAAACACATTGAGATACCAACAGCTGATTTGCTTGCTGAAATCGTCGACTCGGTCGGCTTGCAAACGGTGCAGAGAATCCCGATGGAGATGCTCGTTTCAAGGGATATCTTCCGGAAGAACGCCATCGGGTCAGAAAGTATCTTGCACTTCAAAAAGCTCTAGAAGTAGCCGTAGCGTTTCTTGGAATTCTTAACCGGGGTGGAGCACTGCTCTAGGTGCTGTTTAAAGTCTATGTCACTAGGAGTGATGATTCTAATGGCGTATTCATAGTCACCACGGCGCCGGTGGACCTTATCAATTCGTAGGATGTCGCCGACGCTGCCTGCTTTTCGAAGAGTGGAGTTGCGCAATCGAATGTCTATCTTGTCAGGGTTGTACCACCAATGAACATTGAGGACGTTGGAATCCAAGAGCATCTTTACTGTCGGTCGATCGATTTTACCACGCCCCTCGCGGTCCTTTTTCTTAGTCCAGTTTGGGTCTGGCTCAAACGTATCTGGCCAGCCCCAAAACTCGGGATTGGCTCGGACAGCTATCATGGGTATGAAGAGTTCAGGTGAGCGCTTTGACGTGCCCTTTGTCGTCTGGCCCACGCCCACGTCCGTCTGTTGCAGCGTAATCACGAAGACGCGCGGCTTAAGACTTCTCCCGCGTTCGGTTGGCACAAGGGAACTGCCGCCCCCAACCTTTTTCCGCCCTGGCACTCGCGGTGCTGACTTAACTCGAACTGTCCGGAAGAGTTTTTCAACTTCTGAGGCCGCCTTCGACTTCAGATTCGCTGTGTTCCGCGCCTCTATCTCGCGAATCTCTTTTTCACTTGGCAGCGCTCCTGCCTTCTGCAGGTCGCTTATTATGTCGAGCGTCAGTCTTTGGACCGTAGTCTGCGATGAATCGCACCATTCGTCTAACAGACTCTCTACCGCAGCGAGAAACCTGAGGTCGTCTGGCCGACTCTTATTCAGTTTGAGGTGAACAAACGCTTCGTAGTTCGTGAACAGGCCGCCTTCGGTCAAGTTACCTGACCCAATGAAACACTCCGCTGCAGAATCGTTGCTGAATAAGTACAGCTTTGGGTGAAAAGTCCACCGTGGCGGGTTGTGGAACACAAACGCCTCGCCTTTTTCGCCTAGCGCATCGAGCAGGTCTCTGAGGCCTTCAGCGCTCGTGCCCCGGTGGTCAATGCCAACGGTCATCGTTATCGCGCCGTGCGCCAGGAAGTCTCGGAGCGGAGGAGCGAAGTGTTTCGTTCCCGACTGCTTTACAAAAGCAACTGCGGCCCGGAACTGTAGCCATCCTCGTTGCAATAGATTGTCAACGAGCAACTCGCCCAGACGCTTCGAACCTTCGGGATGGTGAATGAGTGCGATCATAGACTCACATTGGTCAAGCCTCGTTAAGTCGGGACGCCTGATCAGGCGTCCTGCCTCAATCGATCCAGAAACTCTCGGTTGTCACGAGTCTCATAAGCCTTTCAGCAACATCTCCATCAAGTCGACGGGCTTCTTGTTCGCAAGGGCCCAGCGGAGCAGATTGATCTGCGGCATTGTGTCAGTATCGCACAGCTTCTCCCCTTTGCGAGTGCCTGACTTCTAGATGTCTATCACCGGCCAAATTCTTCTTTCGGCGAGCAGCGCCGCCGAAGCTTTCAATCCACGACGCAACTGCTCGAAGTTTCTCGTCAACCGGCAAGGCGTCACTCCACTTAGGCCGTAAGTTCCAAACAGCCAGGCGCGCAAGGTGACCGTAAACAATGCAACGAGCGTCGCCCTCGGTAGGCTTCACGCCGCCTAGACTAAGCTGCGCGAGATCTTCTGAGATCAATGCCGCGAGTTGCTCTGTATTCTCGGCAAGCCACTGTCGGCGCAGGCGGCCGGTACTTCGGCAAACGAATACAGTGTCGATAATCGAAGAACGCGTCCCGCTGATGTGGATCGAAGCACCCATTTCAGCAGGGCAAGGCAGCGAAGCGGAGCAGGCAAGG
>JBGQGO010000050.1:0-16120 GCA_041497455.1 Blastocatellia bacterium
CCGATTCGAAAGGACAGCACGTTCTTCTTCTTTAGCTATGAAGGGCTTCGTCAGCGGCAGGGTCTGACTCTCACCAGCAATGTGTTCAGTGATGCACAACGGGCGCAAGCCACAAACGCGACCGTAAAGAAACTGCTGGACTTGATTCCGAGGCCAAACGGCGTAGTGGGAGGAGCCCCGGGGTTTATCGGATCAGGAACTGCGCCCGTTAACCTGGACCAGTGGACGGGTGACGTAAGCCATGTTCTCGGCAAGAACGACCGCCTGCACGGGTACTACGCATTCCAGCGCGACCTGCGCGGCGAGCCGACCCTGCAGGGCAACACGCTTCCAGACTGGGGCGACACGCGCCAATCGCGCCGGCAGATTTTCACCTTGAACGAAGCGCACACGTTTGGCCCGTCTTTGGTCAACGAGGCGCGCTTCGGCTTCAACCGCATACACATTACCTTCACTCCGAATGCACTGCTCAACCCGGCTGATTTCGGCATAAACAATGGGATCAATGAACCCATCGGGCTGCCGCAAATCAGCATTACCGGTACGCGCTTCAACATAGCCGGGCCGGCCGGGTTCCCTCAGGGACGGGGCGACACGTCGGTGGTCTTCTCGGACACGCTCAGCTATCTGCGCGGCAACCACTCGCTGAAGATGGGCGGCGAGTTCCGCCGCTTCTTCAACAACAACTTCAATCGCAACCCCGGCACGTTCAACTTCGCAACCGTTGACGCTTTTCTCTTGGGAAACGCCAACGCATTCTCAGTCACGCTCGGCGACGTTTCGAGCAGCATCGCAGTCGGCGCGCTCGGTCTGTTCGTTCAAGACAATTTCAAATGGAAGCCGAACCTCACGCTTGAGCTCGGCTTGCGCTATGACTGGTTCCTGGCGCCAACCGAAAGATTCGATCGGTTCGTGAACTTCGATCCGACGAAAAATGCTCTGGTGCGTGTCGGGTCCGGAATCGACGATCTCTACGGCGACAACAAGAAGAACATTCAGCCGCGCATAGGATTCGCCTGGGACCCGTTCAACGATAGGAAGACGAGCGTGCGCGGCGGCTACAGCATCCTGGCCGATCAGCCGGTGACCAACCTTGTAACAGGCAACGCATCGAATCCCCCGCTCGCAACGCCTTTGACTTTCAACGGCGCGATAAAATTCGACAATGCGCTTAGCGTGGCCACTGCTGCCGGAGTATCCCCGGCGGCGGTCAATCCCGGCTTCGACAATGCCTATGTTCAGTCCTGGAACTTCAACGTTCAGCGAGAAATCATGCCGAGTCTCGGTGTGATGGTAGGTTATTTCGGATCAAAGGGCACGCACCTGAGAATCTCGCGTAACCTAAATCAGCTCATCAACGGCGTGCGGCCGTTCGCGAAGCTGTCTGCTAGCAGCCCTATACTGCCCAGCGCTTCAGTCGGCAACATCACGGTTATTGATAGCGCAGCTAATTCCAGCTACAACGCGCTGTGGATAGCGGCGAACAAGCGGCTGTCGCACGGGTTGCAGTTCAACGCATCCTACACGTGGTCGAAGTCGCTGGATTACAACTCGCTGAACTCGCAAGGCGTGGTCGTGCAGGACAGCTACAACATTCGCGGGGATCGAGGGCTGTCAGATTATGATGCGCGACATCGCTTCGTGATCAACGCGATCTACGAGCTTCCGTTCCGCGGCGGCCGTTTCGTCGAAGGATGGCAGCTTTCGACCGTCACCCAGTTGCAGAGCGGCAACCCGGTCAATATCCTTGCAGGCAACCCGAGTGGGCTGAACATTGCCTCGTTCACCGGCTTGGGAACTTTGAGGCCGGATGTGATCGGTCCCATCCAGGTGTTGGGCAAGGTCAACCAGTGGTTCACGGCTACAGTGTGCGACCCGCGCAGCTCGAGTGGATGTCCGGCAGGGGCGGCGTTTGCGCTGCCAGTCGGCGCCGGAAACGTCTTTCACTTTGGCAATCTCGGCCGCAACGTGATCATCGGGCCGCGGTTCGTAAACACTGATTTCTCAGTGCTGAAGACTACGAAGATAGCCGAGAGCGTTCGTATGCAGTTTCGCGCGGAGATCTTCGACCTATTCAATCACGCAAACTTCGGGCAGCCTGGCCGTGTTGCGCAAGTCGGCAGCACAACCTTCGGCGTGATCTCAAACACGCGGTTCCCGACCGGCGATTCAGGGTCGTCGCGGCAGATCCAGTTCGCGCTAAAACTGATCTTCTAGCGGGAAGAACCAATCTGTACCGAGGGAGCGCATCGGTTCGCTTGCGGGCCGATGCGCTTTCTTGTTGTCGGAGACCCGAGATGTTTGGTTGATCGTCCCCTTGCGTCGTTCCGAGCCTTGCGTTATTTTCCGCGCGACAATGACAAAGCCCAAAATCGCGATCCTAATATCCGGCCGCGGCTCGAACATGGCCGCTCTGCTTGACTCGATTCGCGAAGGCCGCCTCGATGCCGAAGCTGCTGTCGTCATCAGCAATGTCGAGTCGGCGCCCGGTCTGGTGAAAGCTCGCGAGCGTGGCGTTGAGACTCTGGTGATCGCTCACAAGGGCCTGACGCGCGAAGAGCACGACCGCGAAATCGTAACCGAACTCAAACACTACGCGGTTTCGCTGGTGTGTCTGGCCGGTTATATGAGATTGCTCAGCCCTCTCTTTGTGCGCGCGTTTGAGAATCGAATCCTGAACATCCACCCTTCGCTTCTGCCGGCTTTTACCGGCGTCGACGCACAGCGGCAAGCGCTCGAGCACGGCGTCAAGCTCACCGGTTGCACGGTGCATCTGGTCGACGAACAACTCGATCACGGCCCGATCGTGATGCAGCGCGCGGTCGAAGTTCGAGACGACGACACGGTCGAGAGCCTGTCGGCGCGAATACTCGAACAAGAGCATCGCATCTATCCCGAAGCAATCGCACGAGTGTTGAGTAAAGGGTTTCGCGTTGAAGGGCGGCGAACCTTCATATCAAAATGAGATTTGATCTTGAGCTGAAAAGATGATGGCAACGACCCGCGTGTCGGACTGCCTCGAAAGGACGATTCTACCAGCGTTATTTAGTCGGGTCGTTGCCTGTCGATTAGATACACCAAGACCCCGGTCCGGGTTGCCTTGAGGAGTCATGAATCACCAGAGCCGCTGGTCCCTCGGAGGGCCTTCCGCTCGCCTCAAAGGGATCAGCAGCCTGCTGGATCATTCGACAAAGAACTGGAACGTGGGTGATTGCTTGCCGTCGGGATTGACCACGTAGACCTGGTGCGCTCCCGGCTTCTGTTTTCTCTTCTGAGTTATCAACATCGTTCCATCGAGCGTAGCTGACAGGCCTTCGCCGTCCACGTAGACTATCGCGTCGGCTTCAAAGTTGTTTCCAGTGAGAAAGACTTTCTTCTTCCTGTATTCGACACCAGCGATTTCCGGGGCAAGACCTGGCTGCTTCACTACAATCGTGAAGGAGCTTTGTGAAGTGTTGCCCGACGAATCGCTAACCTGCGCGACGAATTGAAAGCTCCCATACACACTGGTCTTGCCAAACAACATTCCGCTCATCCCGAATAGCATGCCTGGAGGCATTTGCCCGCTAACCAGCTCCCAGTGGTTGCCACCGGTTCCGCCGCTCGCTTCGAGGTTCGCGGTGTACTCGCGGTCAAAGTTGGCAGCAGGAAGGTCAGTGGTCATTATGCGCAAATGGCCTCCGCTTGATCCTCCGGGATAGATAGTCTTGATGCCTTGAACGTCGTCTGGCATCAGGGAAGCGCAACGGTTGTCGAAGTGCGCGTAGGCCGACATCGTCGCGTACGAATCGGATGAATGGCCCAACCCGAGCGCGTGTCCCATCTCGTGAGTGACCACTTCCTGAATCTGGCAGCGATTCGTAAAGTTACAAAGTCCGTAAGGATTGAAAGACATGTTTGATTCGACGGCCTTGGCATATCTGGTCCCGCCGATCATCTTCGTCTGATTCGGCATGTACCTCACGATCCCTGAAACGGCCAGCAGCCCGGAGCAGCTTTGCGACACGGCGAAGTAGTTGTCGCAGTTGTTGAACGAAATCGTGTTCGCGCCATCCGCCACCTGAACCCCGCAGCCGCTCGTTGCGCCGCCGTAGGTCACCCGAAGCGAACCGCCCGCCTTCGACCACGCGTCCATTCCAGCTTGCATGTCATCCTGCAGTTGCAGGAAGCTCGGGGCGCCGGTCGGATTAACATAGAAGACTACCGGCTGATTGCTGTCTGGCTCGAACCAACGGGACGGCGTCGTGGGATTCAGAAATGCCCACAACGGTGTCATCTCGCCGCCGAACTCTTTAGACCGATAGTCTGCCGGCTGGGCTAGCAGCGGAACGTGCGAATAGTACTTCTGCTCGAACGCGAGCATCTTTTTTCGGTTCGCTTCCATCAAGCTGCCAACCATCCGCGTGTATGCGTCGAGTTCGCTGCGATTGGTTCCGTTATTCCCTGAACCAGCCATGATTACAACGTTTTCGCCTTCCAACTGGCGTTCAACAAACACGCGCCCGCTCGACGGATCACGGTTGATGTTGAACTTACCCAGGAATCCCTGATGGACTCGAAGCGCTCCGTCGGGCCACGTGTTGAGGTACACAAGAACTTCCTGGCCGGCCTCGAATCGCGGCATTCCAAAGATCAGCGTTCCTCGATCGCGCGTCTCCCCGCCTAGCTCCTTCAGCACTATCTCGTGTTCGGTGATCTTCCCTTTCAAGACAGTGTTCACTTCGAGACGAATGTACGTGTAAACGAGATCGGTGTTGGCGTCAACGGCGGCCGATAGTGCGATCACTCGGCCCGTGACAATAGCGCGGGATTCGACGACCATCTCGTCGTCTCCCGGTACGACGGCGGTTGTAGCGAGCGCTGCTTGGCTACAAGCAACCACCAAAAGGCATCCCACCAGCGAGAGAATGTGGAGTCTTCGTTTGTGCATATGCATTCCTGATTGCAGCTTCTTCTGCGAGAAAACCGTTCTGGGGGCAGACGGAAATCGACCAGGGGACTGCTTCGCTTGAGGCAAGGATCATGCCAACGCTCCTGAGAGTGAGCCGGTTAGCGAAGCTTCATTTGAGCGGAAGAATGCGTTCCCGTTTTAGGGACTGCCGGCCGAAGTGAGGGGCGAAGTAGTGCGGAGCACCGGGACAGACGCAATCACCCTAAGTCAGGTAATCTTGCCACAGAATCCGTGCAGCAATGCGATGGGAACAAGCGCATTCCTTGAATGGTGGAAAGAAAAAGCCGCGCTCTGTTCGGATGACAGAACGCGGCATCGTTCTTTGGCGCAAGTCAAAGTGACTGGATCTTTGCTCTCAATCAATCATCGAGGATCTGCCCTGACCGTGAACGTAATGGGCCGAACTGTGACCATCCCTATTTCGGTACCGCTTCTGAGCTCCGCTTCGTTTCCTTTTGTGAGCATAACTCCGGCGACGCCGGCTCCGGCGCCGATGATCGCTCCGATGCCGGCGCCTTTCCCACCGCCGATCGCGCCACCGAGCACCGCGCCTCCAACGGTCCCGCCGCCGACATACGCAACGTTGCGTTTGTCGGAAGAGTTACCGGTGACTTCGTTTTCAGCATCGACCTTGCCTGCGCGAGTGTCTTGAAGCTCGGTGAGCGCGCCCTCGAGCTGATGGCTCGTTCCGTCAGGCACTACGACCGCGTCGAATTGCACTGCGAGTTGTCCCTCGCGGCCCCGGGTGCGAGCCGGAGAGACTGCGATCACGCGACCTTCGACGATCGAGCCCGCAGGCACGACTTCCACTCCGCTCACGTACACCGGAGTCACGACCGTCGCCTGGAAGCGATCTCCCACACGAGATGTCCCGGAGTTGAGGGTCTGGTTCATCCTGAGCCGGAAGTATTGGTTTTGAGGCAATGTGTACGTAGCGAAAACGGGTCCAACTACAGCGGCATTTGCCCCACCGTTTCGGGAGGCTAAAGTGCTGACCGTGTGCGCTTGCGTCTTGCTTCGAGTCTTGCGGCGCAAGGTTGGTTTACAACTGCAGGCTCGTTTCTTCTGTGCGGCTAGCGCGACGGATTCCGAGAGCGGCGCTGCGATTGCGATCAACAGGGCGGCCGCTGTAATGGCGGTGATGATGCGTCTGGTCATACTCCCTCCTGGGCGTGGTTCGTGTTAAGAGTGGAAAGATGATTTTCGGCGATGTTGGGATGACAGAGGCGCGCCCGCGTGTTGCCTGCTTGCAGGAAGGAGAATGGGGAGAATAGGGGAGAATTGAAAATTGCAAATCGAAAATTAGAAATTGCAAATTGAGCAGAGAGAACTTCGAAGTTCGTCCCCAATTTTCATTTTTCAATTTTCATTTTTCAATCCCCGACTTGCTGCGTCGGTCGGAACCCCTTCCAGCCTAAGCGTCCAGCTCGTAAGCGTGTTTCAGCCAGCGCTTCACTTCATCGTCAATGTCCGCAAGCGACGTGATGGCAATTCGATGAGTGATGCGGTCCTTCTTGGCAAAGCCTCCGGTGTCGATCAGCCGCCCAGTCGCCTTTATATCCTTCAACGCGAAGCCAAGGTCGATCCGCGTTTGAGTCGTCGGTTTGATCTGCGCGAACACATGCTTTCGATACAGCGGAACCATTGTCTGGCAGGGGCAAGCCTTCACGTCCTTGCCGATCCCGAGTCCCAGCTTGAGCAGCGCGTCGTAGATCGGACGCAATGATTCCTTCGGGCCCGCGAACATTTTTTCAACGTACCCTTCGGCAGCTCGAAGATAAGCCTCGGGGTCGCCATCTCCGCCGCCCTTTGCCTTCAGCTCGTTCGGCAAGCCACCCCGCGTAGTTGGTCCCGAGCCCGTGTTCCGTCTTCAGCCACTCACGCCGCTCCTTCTCGGTCTTGGGGCCGGACTTCTTGATGAACTTGAGCCACGAATCCAGGCTCCTGCCAGTCTTGGCTGGCAGATCGTGAATCGCCTTCTGAACCATCGCGACGCTCGGATGAATGCCGTAGATGGATTGGTTCTTTGTCTTAGCCGCTTCGCGCGCCAAAATCGCGAACCTCCGTTTCTAATCGTCCTTCTTGATGTTTCATTTCCCTTCATCTTCCCGCTGTTGGCTCAGGCTGAACCAATTGCCGGAATTGTCCTTGAATACGGCCGCGATCCCCCAGGGTTGCTCCTTGGGCGGAGATATGAACTCTACTCCTTTGGCCTTCAGCTCTTCATAGGCCGCCTGGCAATCGGGTGTATCGAAGACGCCGCCTCCGAGCTTCCCTCCTTGCACAAGCTCTCTTACCTGATTGGCTGTGGCCTCGTCGAACATGAAGCCGGGGCTGGGTTCCATCAGGATTAATTCAAAATCCGCCTGATCCTTAGGACCGACGGTCAGCCAGCGAAACCCTCCGTCCATCGTTGCGTCGGTTCGAACTTCGAAGCCCAGTTTGTCTCGATAGAACTCCAGGGCCGCTTGTTTATCCAAAACGTAGATTGCAGCGTGTGACATTTTCGAGATCATGGTCTAGTCCTCCCTTGGTCGCTGTGATGGCAGCAGCATACTCAATTCTTCAAAAGGATGCTTCTCGAAAATTGCTAATTTGGGTGAGACGCGGAACTCCGCACACCGTACATCATCAGGAAGCAGGCGGGAATCTTGCGCTGGCTTTCGAGCCGCCGTTCGAAGACTATCGCGCGGTAGGTAGTTGGCGGGTGGCCGACGTGCTTGTGGAACAGGCTGCTAAACGAACCCAGACTCTCGAAGCCAACCTCGAAGCAAACGTCAGTTACCGTGAGCGCATTCGAAGACAACAACTCTTTTGCCTTCTCGATGCGCCGCTGAGTCAGGTATTGATGAGGAGTCTTATTGAAGGCTCGCCGGAAGAGTCTCAAAAAGTGATAGCGAGACAGGCACGCTTCGCTGGAGATCTGCCGTAGATCAAGAGGCAGATGATAGCATTGATCGATGAATTTCCGCGCGCGAACGAGTCGCTGATACGTCTCGAAAGCAACCGGCGCATCTGGCTTTATCTGGCTTTCGTTCTCCATCTCAATTCGATCTGAAAGCACCTTCGAGTAACCACCTCCTTGAAAGACTTGATTTCGGCTTGCAAGCTGCGATTCGCTTGCCCTCTTCGCTAAACGGCCAAGTCAGTTATCTGCCCTCCATTTTCTCCGCACTGGCAGGCCATTGTCGTAGGTCGTAGCTAAAGCTTCTTCAACATCTAATTCAAA
The DNA here is from genome assembly GCA_041497455.1 of Blastocatellia bacterium. GTDB lineage: Bacteria > Acidobacteriota > Blastocatellia > UBA7656 > UBA7656 > Onstottus_A. The sequence continues at coordinate 8,181 of JBGQGO010000050.1, forward strand.
CAGAGTGTACCGATCGTTTGGCTTATAACCAATCGCCCTGGCTGCGTCAAATGCGTTGCCCCGGATCTGAGGGTCATCAACCATCACCGCTCTGCCTCGGACGCAGAACTCGCCGCCTCCTCCGCTCGCGTCTTCGACCGAACAATGCATCGCATACCGGCTGTCACGGCGCAGGTCATTGCCTTTCGGAGACGTCGGTTCCATATAGACGAACAATGTGACGTGGCTTATGAATGGCGACACCGGGTGAACACGTGGTGCGCCGTCCGCACGGATGGTGGCGAGATAGGCAATCCTTCCTGTCAGTCTGGCAGTGCCAAGAGCGGCAAGCTCCGGCGCGGCAAATTCAAACTTCCGCCAACTCACTGCTCTCACTCCTCATTTAGGACGTCGGGCTGAAAACTCAGCACGCGAACGAGTCATTTCGCTTTGGTAGCTTTTCCTTCCATAACGGTAGTCCAGTCGCCGCCGGCCGCCATCTCAAACTTCATCGTGTACATCGTAGGCGAGACCTCTTTAGCGGTGAAGCGCATCTTGGTCGGCTTGCCTTCAATGTTCCCCTCTGAAGTCCATGTCCACGTGTCTCCTTGCACCGCGCCCTTGAAGTGATCGGCCTCGCCGAAGTTGTTGAAGGCGTCATAGGTGTAGACCTTTTCCGCGGCGTCATAGCCCATTATCGCCAATCCCTTAAGCACTCCCATCGCTCCTTTGCCGTCGGTGCGAGTCTCGACAAAGAACCCGCCCGGCATCATCCGGCTTTGATCAACAGCGGTGATCTTTCCGCCGGGACCCATCGGGCCTGGCTTTAACTCGTACTCAGACTTCCATGTGCCGACGTAGTACTGAAGCCTCTTGATCTCCGGCCCCGGCTTCGGCATCTGAGGAGCCTGCGCGACGGCGATAGTTGCAAGGATGAACGACAAGACGCAGCCAGCAGGTATTCTTCGTTTCATAGAGTTCTCCTTTGAGAGTGAGTTCAGAGTTCAAGCAAGTTCAGAGTTCAAGCTTTAGCTTGCTGAGTTGTTTTAGACAAGAGCGGCAGCCTGAAGGCTGAACTCTGAACTCCGTTTGCGTGCGTCGTGCGAGGACCTACGCCAGATCCTCGAACAGCGGAGAGTATACAACACAAGCCAGGGTAAGGTTCAAACAACTGACCGAGCCTCAGCCCTCAACCTGAGCGCCATCCGCCGAGATCACATCAGAAGCTCGCAGATGAGCGAAATGCTCGACAATCCGTCGGGCCCCGGCTGCGCCGACAAACGGTTTTAGCTCGTCAAAGCTCGCTTCTGAAACTCGCTTCAAGCTCCCAAAGTTTCGCAGCAGTCGCGCCTTCAATTTGTCGCCTACGCCCGGTATCGACGTCAGCTCGCTCTCGAAGTCTCGCATCGTCCGCCGCTTCCTGTGATAAGTCACCGCGAAGCGGTGCGTCTCGTCGCGGATCATTTGAATCAAGTGCAACACAGGCGAGTGGTGGTCGATGCGAATCGGTTCCTCTTTGCCTTTCACGAAGAGCAGCTCTTCGCGCTTTGCAATCGAAGCGGTCGGCAGGGCTTCGAGTCCCAGCTCGTGAAGCGCGCGGGCCGCGGCCGCGAGCTGGCCTTTGCCGCCGTCGATCAACACCAGGTCCGGGAGCGGCTTGGTCTCCCGCAGCAAACGCGAATAGCGGCGGCCGACCACTTCGTACATCGACTGGAAATCGTCCGCCCGGCCTTCGACCGAGCGCACTTTGAACTTGCGATAGTCGGACTTCTTCATCGCTCCGTGTTCGCAGACGACCATCGACGCGACGTTCTCTGCGCCTTGAATGTTCGAGATGTCGAACGACTCGATGCGATCGGGGACTGACGGCAATTCCAGAGTCTCGCGAAGCTCATCCAGCACTTTCTGCATGTCGGGCCGCTGCATGCGAAATCGTTGATCGAAATTCAATCGAGCGTTCTTCTCGACCAGGTCGATCAAGTCGCGCTTGACGCCGCGTTGAGGCGTCACGATGTGAACTCGACGCCCTCGTTGATTGCTCAAATACTCTTCGAGCAGTTCGCGGTCCTCGAAATCGACCGGCACGTAGATCTCTCCCGGCGCGTAGTCTCCCGCCGTGTAGTATTGCTTGAGCGCTTGCCCGCTGAACGCGCCGGGGTCGAAAGGATCGGCGATGTCTTCCCAATAGAACTCGCGTTTGCCGACGACTTTTCCTTCGCGCATCGTGAACAGCGACAGCGCAAGCAGCGGGCCTTCGCGATAGTAGCCGAAGATGTCGATGTCCTCGCGCGAGATGACCATCATCTTTTGTTGCTCGCCGAGCTTCACAATCGTCTTGAGCTGATCGCGGGAGCGCGCGGCGGCTTCGAACCTCAGCTCATCGGAAGCTTCCCGCATTCGGCGTTTCAACTCACCTTCAAGATCCTCGGTCTTGCCTTGCAGTAACAAGTCGACGTCTCGCACGGCTTCGTTGTACTGCTCGAGCGAGCACAAGCGGGTGACGCACGGGCCGAGGCAGCGCTTGATGTGATACTCGAGACACGGCCGGTCGGCTTTGCCGTCGATCTCCATCGTGCACGTGCGAAGCTGAAAATTCTTGTTGATCAGATCGAGCGTGTTCCACGCGAGCGAGATCGGCAGGAACGGACCGTAGTAGCTCGCGCCGTCCTTCAATATTTTTCGCGCGATCATAGCTCGCGGCGCGCGCTCGTTGGTGATCTTGATATGCGGGTACTGCTTGTCGTCTTTCAGAAGCACATTGAATATCGGCTTGTGCTTCTTGATGAGATTCGATTCAAGCGCGAGCGCTTCGATTTCGTTGTCGGTGACGATGAGGTCGACGTCGTGTATGCGCGCGATTAGATCGCCGGTCTTGAACTCGTGGGCGCGGTCGGAGTGGAAATATTGACGGACGCGATTGCGAAGGTTCTTCGCCTTGCCTACGTAGATGATCTTGGCTTTCTTGTCGCGGAAGAGGTAACAGCCGGGCTGTATTGGAAGGTTGGAGAGCTTTTCCTCAAGAGACATCGGGGTTGGGGGGTTAGGGGATGGGGGTTGGCGATTTCTAACCCCCAACCCCTGTCCCCCATCACCTATTCGAGCTTGAACAGCGGCACGTATTTGCCTTCTTCAAATCTGAATTTGAAATTGCCCTCGAAGCGCCGAATCCCCGACACCCCGGCGCCGCCCGCAAGCGTCGGCATTCTCAACGTGCCTTCGTATTGGCTGTAGTCGATCGTCGCGCCGAACGACTTCATCTTGCTCGCTTCTTTGTCGACCGTATCGAGGTTATGAAGTCCCTCAATCTTGATCGTCAGCACCTCTCCGGTCTGAGGGTCCAACTGCGCGACGCCCGACGCCAACGCCACATTGGTCACCTCGGGCCTGGGCACAAACCGGAACCATCGCTCGTTCTTGCGGTCGGCGACTACTTCTTGAAAGCTGTAGTACTTCACACGTTCAGGCAACAGCGGGAAAAATGCGAGGTCCCAGACCGCTCCAAACGAAAGCAGCGTCGGTTCGTCCTCTTTGATCTTCTCCTTCGGGTTCCCCTTCTTGTCGGTGTCGGCCGTCACGCGAACGACGACCGGCGTCTTGCCGGTCTTATCGGGCTTCTTCGCAGGCTCGACGGTGACCGTTGTGTCGCGCAACTCCTCGGTGGCCTCTTTGTCGCCTTTGACCTTATACCGCTCGATGTGAATCTTCTGTTCGTAGCGGCAATGATCCCGGAAGTAAAGCGACCGGTCCTGATTATCGGCGGCTTTGCAGATCAACTCCGGCGCGTCGCAGGTCTGGGCGCTAACGCTGGCGGCTGCGAACGCGATCGCGGCGAGAGAGACTGCGGCAAGGTGTTTCATCGACTTCTTGACTCCCCAAAGGTCTTTCGTGTATTAACTCTAAACGTCGGTGACAAAAAAGTATAAGTTAGCCGGGAACATATCAGCAAACGTCATCATCTCTAGCGCAGCGAACCTCAGCCCGTGCTGATCGCGCTAGCTCTTTTGCCTCGACCCAGAATGGCACATCAACGTAAGGAGGCCCCTATGAAGCTTAAGGCGATGGCTGCGGCAGGCATCGTGGCCGCAGTCCTGTTTGGCAACGCCTGCGCAACCAAGAAGTATGTTCGTAATCGAGTCAACGAGCGGGCGACGCCGCTTGAAAGCCGCACCGGCGAGTTGGAAGAGACCTCGCGGCGCAACACCCAGGACATCGGCCGGCTTGGTAAAGACATCGAAGACGTGCGCCAGCGAACCGACCGCGCTCAACAGCAGGCCGATCGTGCAGCCTCGTCAGCCGAGCAAGCTAACACCCGGGTGACCGGCGTCGAGCAAACAGTCTCTGATCTGCGGAGTAACCTGGACAAGTTCACAGTGCAGAAGACGGTGACCATTCGGTTCAATGCCGCCAAATCGGAGCTGCTTCCCGAAGCGATGGCTTCGCTTGACGAGATTGCTAGTCAGATCAAAGACCGTAATGGTTTCCTGCTCGAGATCCAAGGCTTCGCTTCGGCCGAAGGCAAGCCCGACCTGAACGAGCGCTTAAGTCAGGCTCGATCGGAAGCCGTTAAGAGATACATGGGCGAGCATCACAACATTCCTTTGTTCCGGATGGCGATAATCGGATTCGGCACGAGCCGTCCCGTCGCCGACAACGAAACGAAGGAAGGCCGCGAGCAGAACCGCCGCGTCGAAGTCCGTTTGCTGACCAATAACGCGGTCAGCCAGTCGCACTGAGGAACAGAAGGCAGAAGGCACAAGGCAGTAGGCAGTGAGGATTAGAAGGCAGAAGGCAGAAAGCAGAAGGCAGAAAGCAGCGCGCATATCTTGCGGCGGACTGCCTTCCGCCTTCTGCCTTCTGCCTTCCGCCTTCTGCTTTCTGCTTTCTGCCTTCTGATTATGGATTTTGGGATTGAGATACCAGCGGGCAAAGCCTTCGACGCCGTAGCCCTTGGACTCAACGCCGTAGACCATCTGATCGTCGTCCCTCACTTTCCCGAATTCAACACCAAGGTCCCTTTCATCTCACACACGTTTGCGCCTGGGGGTCAGTGCGCGACGGCGATGGTCACGCTCGCACGCCTGGGAATGCGAGCGCGCTACATCGGCAAGGTTGGATCGGATGACGCCGGCCGCTTCCAGATCAATTCGATCGAATCGGAAGGCGTTGAGTGTTCAGGCGTCGCCGTCGTCGAAGGAGCCGAAACCCAAACTGCTTTCATCATCATCGATCAGGTGAGCGGCGAACGCACCATCTTGTGGAATCGCGATGAGCGCTTGACCATCACCGCGGATGAAGTCGATCGCGAAGCAGTCACTTCGGGCCGAGTGCTTCACCTCGACGGACACGATGTTGCGGCTTCGATCGCGGCGGCTAAGCTTGCGCGCGAGGCGGGCGTGCCGACTGTGCTCGACGTAGACAACGCGTATCCGGGACTCGAAGGACTGCTTCCGCTGATTGATTTCATCATTTGCTCGAGCAGCTTCACCGAGCGACTGACCGGCGAAGCGAACCTTCGCGCCGGGCTTAAGAAACTGACCCAGACCAGCGGCTCGGCATTCGTCGCGGCGACGACCGGGCGAGACGGAGCACTCGCATACTTTCGGGGCCAGTACATTCACTCACCGGCATTTGCCGTCGACTGCAAGGACACGACAGGCGCGGGCGATGCGTTCCACGGCGGATTCATCTACGGATTGCTTGCGGGATTCGATGTGGAAGAAACTCTCCGGTTCGCGAACGCGGTGGCCGCGTTGAATTGCCGCAGCATCGGAGCGCGCACAGCCCTTCCCACGCTCGACGAAGTGAACGCGCTGCTCGCAGCATAGACTTCAGTCTGCGCACGCTTGGCAGCTGTGATGTAGGATCAACGGAGCGGTAACTAACAACAGGACACAGACTGAAGTCTATGCTACCAAGAGGCTCGGGTTGACTCGCGAAAATGGAGTCGGCTAACATCCAGGTGCTCTGAACGTAATATGATATGGGCCGTTAGCTCAGGTGGTAGAGCAGCTGGCTTTTAACCAGCGGGTCGCAGGTTCGAGTCCTGCACGGCTCACTTTAAACCCAATAACTTAAAGCCGTCTTCGGGCGGCTTTTATCCCACGCTTTTATTGAGCTGTCGATCTCCAGTATTGGCTCCGATCGCATGTGCCCTCCCGCGGGTCCGAGAAGCGATTGCTGCAACACTACGCTTTTGGCTCGTCGTAACTCACAACTGTTTTTTTTGAGACCGTCTTGAATTCCCGACTCTCGCTCTGTGACCCCCGTTGCCACCAGACTTTGCGGGACGCAGAGGTTCCTGATACCAGCGTTCTCCTGATCTGTACTCCGCTTCGGTGCGGCCAAGCATATCCAGCGAGCGCTTAGGCTGGATATGAGCGCTGGCGGCAATAACTGAATTCATGAGCGCCATCGGAGCCACGTACGAGCCGGTGAAAGAAGGACTGCTGGTGGATGCGACCAGATAGGCATCACAGTGCATCGCTATCGGGGTGACGTTGCCGTCGGTAATTCCGAAAGTGGGTACGCCCCGCTCATGAGCCCTGAGGACTGATTCTACCGTCTCTCGAAGGCACCGCCCGAAGCTGATAGCGATCAGTAAATCCTTGCGGGTTAAGACATCAATCTTGTGTTGCAGGTTTCCAGCACTCCCGACGGGCGCATCGGCGTCGAATCCGAGCGGCGTCAAACCGTAAGCAAGAAACCATGCGAGCGAAGCTGCCAGATCCACTCCGACAACCAGAATGCGCCGAGAGCGATGGATTAGTTTAGCCAATTCCACTACACGATCCGCGTCGAGGCTTGATCTGAGCACGCTCAAATTCTCCGTGTCCCTTTCCACGCAGTGGCGAACCTGATCAGGCACGCTTCGTTTCTCTCGCGTAGCAGCCTTCAGCACCGTGTATGGCGTGATTTGCGTGACGAAATGTTTGCGCAGGTCTGCCGCGAAGTCTGCGAAGCGTTCGTAACCCAACGCTTGGACGGTGCGAACGATAGTTGCCGCATCCACGTTGTAGCGCCTGGCCATTTCGCGAGACGATAGAAAAAAGGCTTCTTCGTGATTGTCCAAGATCGCTCTAATCAGTTGACGCCGGCTGCGGCTCAGTTGCGATTGTGCGAAGCGAACCTCAAGAGACGTAGGTGCAGCTTTACCGTGATTTCCACCTTGACCATCTAACTTATTTCTGGCCGACATGTTCTCCTCCCCGCCGGCGAAACTGAATCCGAGTTTCAGAGACAGGTTATTTATCTTTGTCGGAGATTGCAAAGGGATATCGCATGGCGCGCGACGATTGCACGTCATATTTCAATGGCGCAACAATCGTTGTAGATCTGTTGACACACTGCAACGATAGGTGTTATACGCTTCGCTTTGAGGAGCCGCATGCTGAAATGTTTTTCGGGGGATAAAAAAAGCGCAACAATCGTTGTAGATCTGTTGACACACTGCAACGATAGGTGTTATACACCCCGCTTCGGGGACGCCGCATGCTGAAACGTTTCCTGGATAACGGGTGACAGATCACGACGATCAGCGGAGTGTCAGCGCCGGCGCGTTGGATTCTCTTTGACGCCTTTTTAACACCGAGGCTTCGAGTAACTTTCCTTAAAGGAGGCAGAAGTTATGAAAAGGATTGTCCTACCACCGATCTACAATCTGATAGAAGAAACCGGGCGGGCCGCTCTCAGGAGGTACTGCTCGTCGCTTCTAATCCTTTTCCTTACCGTGTTCTTGTTCCACCTCTTGTCCTCAAGCGCGACGGCCCAGACTACTACTTCTACCATCGAAGGGACCGTCAGGGACCCTAACCGCGCGGCGATCGGCGGCGCGGCGGTCAAGGTGAACGAGACGACGCACGCGTCCGAGCGCAGCACCACGACCGACGCGGAGGGTTTCTACCGGCTCACTGCGTTACCTGCGGGAACCTACAGCCTGACGGTTTCAGCGACGGGCTTTGCTA
>JBGQGO010000051.1:0-16083 GCA_041497455.1 Blastocatellia bacterium
GTCGCAATATTACTTCTCGAAATCGCTCAAGGACCTGACGCTCGAAGAGTCCGCGTTGCTGGCGGGGCTACCTAAGGCGCCGAGCCTTTACTCGCCAACGCGCGATGAGAAGGCGGCGCTTGATCGGCGCAACGTCGTGCTTTACCGGATGCACGAAGAAGGCTACATCGCCGACGACGAATACAATCGCGCCCGCCAGACCAAAATCAATCTGAACATCACTCCGCCGCAGAACGCCAACAACTCGATCTTTGGCTACTTTGTCGAATCGGTGCGGCAGGAGTCCGAAGAGACCTTCGGCACCTGGCAGACTCAGACCGGCGGCATGAACATCTACACGACGCTCGATCCAGTCGCTCAACGCGAGGCTGTGCGCGCCGTGCGCAGGGGCCTGCACGCCTATGAAGACCGTCACGGCAAGCGATGGCGCGGCAAGCTGACCAACCTCCTGGATCATAAACCACCCGCTGATCTTGCGCACTATTCGCACCCCGATTGGATGGGTGACTACGCAGTGGGCGAGTACATCTACGGGCTGGTGATGAGCGTTGGAGCGTCAGGCGCCGAGGTTCGCTTCGGCGACTACAAGGCCGCCCTCACCGATGCAGGAACGAAGTGGGCGGGCGCGACTCCGTCAAAGCTGCTGCGAAAAGGCGACCTCGCGGTGTTCAAGGTCAACAAGGCCGACAACGACAAGAAAGTGCTGGATGTCACGCTCGATCAATTGCCGTTGGTCGACGGTGCGTTGCTTTGCCTGGAATCGAAAACGGGCGACGTGAAGGCGATGGTCGGCGGCTACGATTTCGCGACGCGGAAATTCAACAACGCTACACAAGCCGAGCGGCAGACCGGCTCGGCGTTCAAGCCGTTTATCTACGCGGCGGCCGTCGAGAACGGTTTCACACCCGACACGATCGTAAGCGCCGAACCGTTCGTTGATCCGATGACCGGCTGGTCGCCTTCGAATTACGACGGCAACTCAGGTGGAGGGATGATGCCGCTGAGGAGCGCGCTCCAGCAGTCGATCAACGTGGTTGCGGTGCGCTTGCTTTCGATAGTCGGAGTCGAAAAAGGCGCGGACATCGTCAAGCGATTCGGCCTGCCCAACCCGATGAAACGCGTGCTGCCTTCCGCGCTTGGCGCAACCGAAGAACCTCTGCTCGATATGGTCAGCGCTTATTCGGCGTTCTCGAATCAAGGAGTGCGCGTCAGCCCGCATTTGATCAAGCGTGTCACCGATTCGGATGGCGACGTAAAACAGGAGTGGAAAGCTGAATCGTCCAAAGTGATATCGCCCTGGGTCGCGACGCAGATGCAGATAATGATGCGCGGCGTGGTCACCGGCGGCACCGCGGGTTCGATGATGGCCAACAAGGAACTCGCAAAGCGGATGATCTGCGGCAAGACCGGGACGGTGAACGACTTCACCGACGCGTGGTTCATCGGCTACACGCCGACTTACACAGCGGGCGTTTGGATCGGCTATCCCGGTTTGAAGAAGACGCTTGGCAACAGGGAGGCTGGTTCGGTCGCGGCGCTACCGATGTGGATGCACTTCATGGAGAAGTTCCTGAAGGAGAAACCGAACGATCAGTTCCCCAAGAACGTTCCGCCCGATAAAGAAGTGCTCGCGCGTAGAGCCGAAGCTGAGCGCTCGGTTCGCGAGGCGCAAGCTGGGGAGGCGGCTCAGGCAAGCGACCAAATGAGCGACAAAGCCAAGAGCGTTGGCCAGGATGAAGAGCCTCCAAAAGAGCCCAAGGAACGTCCTACGCCAAAGATGGTTGAAGGCGAGCCCGGTACGCCTCCCAGACCTCCGCGTGTTGAGAGATCGCGTCCAGAGACCGACCGCGATTCTTTCCGGCCCCCGCCCGGACTCAAACGCGACGACAAGAGTCCGAAGAAGGAAGAGAAGAAGCGCGGAAAGAACGGGGTTTGAATTTTAGATTTTTTATTTGCGATTTTTTATTTGCGATTTCGGATTGTCCGGATTGCTGACAACTCGGAATCCAAAATCGCAAATCGCAAATAAAAAATCGCAAATCGCAAATCTAAAATCGCGATGCTTTTCATTATCCTGATCATGGTCATCGTGGTTGCTCTCATCTATGCATTCAGAGGCGATGGATCTCTGAGCTTCAACGAACGACTCTACCTGAAGCGCCGGGGCTACGAGCCACCAATCGACGTTGAAGGCCCGCCCGTTTCAAAAGACGCAAGGCTGTTCAGCCTGATCGAATCGCTCTCGGACATTTCGCCTTACGCTCGCCAACGAGCAGCCGAAGACCTCTCGCGGATGTGCGCGTCGGGCCAGCGTGATCCGCGCATGCTGTCTTCACTGACGGCGGCGCTTGATGACACCGACGCCTCAGTGCGAGGCGCGGTGGCGAAGGCTTTGGGCAAGCTCGGTGATCCGGCTTCGATTGAGCCGCTAACGCGCAGAATGGAAGTCGAGGAATCAATTCACGTGAGAGCTTCGCTTGAGCAGGCGTTGGAAAAGTTGGGCCATTAGTTCTGCGCAGGCCAATTCGACCCTTCCCACTTAACGCCTCGCATCGGCGGGCGCGGCACGTAACACTGAAGGACCATGCGAAGCTCGCTTGCCGCTCTCCGGTGCGTACCCTTTTAGGCCGCATAGGGTTTAATATCTAGTTCAAAAGAGCTTTCGTTAATCACTGCTTGATACAGAGCGGTTTGTGAATACTTCGTCGCAACTAGTTCAGCAATTCTCTGCCTTTTACTTGCAGGAATCCTGTAACCAAAGATAACTTCTCTCATACATTCCGGTGGAAAGCTAAACAGGCAAATATCAAAGGATGAACATACTTATAAACAATCATACTTGCTCCAAGATTATCATAAGGCAGTACACTGTTTGCGGCATAACGTCGACGCTGACTGTAAGCAATGACCGTAGTGGAATGCAAGGCACGAAAGCTCACGATGCTGACACTCGCGGGCGCGCTGGCCGAGCCTGCGAGATCCCAGATGTTGCCAAGCATAGGACCACGAAGTCGGAGTCGACCTTCTTCCCGATGCCCCCGGCGTCATCACAGCGCTAACGCTGTGATGACTTGACACGCGCGAAACGCACAAAGCTAAGAGGCCGATAGGCACATTCGTCAGAAGTCACATTACCGCGCCCGCGTTCATAAAGCCGGACAAGGAGAGTGCTCCACTCACACCCGCTTCTATCGTAAGAACAAGAGAATCAAACTGATTGCTTGTAACCACCTCGCTGAAGGCTCAAAACGCTTTTCACTTTACGCACTATTTTGATAAGGACAACCGCAAGTCGTCAATATTGCAAAAGTGTTGTAATCAAATTAACCTCTGGTCAAGAGCTTAGATTACTGATGTCATCTTAACTTCCGTGCCTCAGGCATGGATGTTCCATTGCTCGCACCGGCGAGCAACCACGCCCTTAGAGCGATCGGCAATCGGTTTAACGGATATGGTCTTACTAAGATCAAGGTCTTAGCTCAGACTGTTCCCGGACACTGAAGCGAACACCGCTCTAATAAGCGAAAGCAGAGAATGAGAAGATTTCTGATCAATTGGAGGTAACTTATGCTCAATGAGAAACGCGCTTATACTGCTGTTTTGCTTGCGTTCATGCTGGTCTTTTCTATGACCACCACCTCGCTTGCGCAACAGTGTATAAGTGATCTGTCAACTGTCTACATAGGAGGAAAATCACCAGGGGCCGACGGTAAGATACATATAACGTACGGCTTCGCTGAGGCCCCCTCGGAGGCAGTAAAGAACTCAGTCAGCACAGGGTTTTCGCAATGGAACGGTGTCAGCGGTGCTACCAAGGTGGTATTTGAAGCAGCAGTACCTGGTGCGCTGCCTGACCTCGAATTCAAGTCGAGCGATTCCGCAAACAAAACTGGTGGATGTGCGGGCTATCGACAAGCAACCGACCGCGTCTACTACAGCCCAGGTTTCCAACAAGCGGCTCAAGCCAGTACCAGTGCAGGCGCAACAATGATTGCTCATGAAATAGGCCATTTCCTTGGTATGGATGAGGCAGGATCTAACCCATCAACCCCGACGATAATGAATAACGGGTCGGGCTCAGTATCTTGCTTGGATTCGGCACAAAACGTGACCACCAAGGCAGTGCTACCCATCGACGGCACCGCTGCAGGAGGCTGCGTACAACAGGCCCGCACCACACACGTCATCGGCGGCGTGGGAGGTGGAGGAGGAGATCCGGGCGACGGCTACTACTATGAGCCGTACTATGGTGGCAGCTGCTACGCGAGGTATATAGTTACTGACTATTACCTTTGCTCCTCAGACTATTCGTACTGCGAATACCAGTACTCTAACTGGGATTTTATAGGAATAGTATGTTATTAACAGAAAGGCAGCCAAGGAGGTAATGGTAATGTTTAGCAAGAAATCTCATATTCGCGGTGCGTTCCTAACCGGCTTGATTCTGCTCGTAGCGGCGGCTGTGCTCACAAGCGCAGGAAAAGGCAGCCTACGAACGCAGGCACAAGGGAACACGGACAGCGACCAGGAAATCAAGAAGGTCCTCCGGGAGCAAGGGCTCAGAGGGGTCGCACGCCTCAAAGGGCACTACGTCGGCACCAACAACAGCCACTGGTTCTCAATGTTCACCCTTGAGACGCTGACAAAGCACAGCGCGTTTGTCGTGATAGGTACTCCGCAACACAACAGGTGCAACATCTCCGATGAGGGAGATGATATCACGACTGACTACCAGGTCGCCCTAAATGAAACCATCAAGGGCAAGCACGATCAGACAGGCATGATAACCGTCAGCCTGCCAGGTGGCCGCGTGGAATTCGAAGACGGTACCTCAGCTGAGATTCGCGTACCAGGCTTCAGGAAGATGGTGAACGGAGAAACCTATGCGCTGTTTTTGACCGAGACGACTCCCGGCAGTGGCATCTACACTCCCGTAGGTGGGGCGCAGGGTATATTCGAAATCTCAACCCGTGATATGAAGGTCAAGCCACACGGCGAGCCAGGTGATCGAGTTACCAAGGAAAACAAAGACAAAGATCTAGGTTCATTCCTCAAGGAAGCTCGCAAAGCGGCAAAGAAGTGGCCCGAGCCAGGCTCCTGTTGTCAGTAAGAAATAGAACGGGGGCCGCAAAGGCCCCCTCTAAAGTTTGTTCTCGCCGCGCACATAATACTTGAACGCCATCTTCGCGAGCTTCCAAACTTTTCCCCACTCGATCTCGCCGCTCTCGCCTCGAATCACACGGTCCACGATCAAGCTGCGCAGGTAGCGGCCCTCCCGCATGAACATGAACCGCTTCGCGTAAGGCCTCGCGATCTCGAAAAACCGGAAGTCAGGATCAACCTGAGTGCCGATGCCTTCTAACGTCATCACCGCGCGAACGATATAAGTGAAACTCGCCGGAATCCTGAAGGGAAACTCGTAAATCACATGCGCCATGTCGAACATCAATTCCTTGAAGTTCACATCGCCAAGCCGTATCCCAAGATAGCGGTTGAAGAGTCCTTCGATGATAGGTTTGAATCGCGTCTCGTCTTCCGGCGAAAGCTCGATGAACCCCAGCCGCACCATATCGTCCACCAGCCCGTGAACGTCGCGCTCGACTACGTGAAAGAACGCGTTGATCAGGTTCGATTGGAGCTTCATATCCAACCGCCCAACCATACCGAAATCGAAGAACGCCAGCCGCCCGTCGGCCATCACGCGCAAGTTGCCGGGATGAGGGTCGGCGTGAAAGAAGCCGTCTTCGAGAAGCTGCTTCAAATAGGTGCGCGCCAGCAGCTTCACAACTTCGTGAGGGTCCTGACCGGCCGCCGTCAACTGCTCACTGTCTGTCACCTTCAGGCCGTCGATGAACTCCATCACGATCAGCCGCCGCGTCGAGAAGACCTGATAGATCTGTGGAACGTAGATTTCTTTCCAGCGCGCGAAGTTCTTGCGAAACACCTCTGCGTTGCGAGCCTCTTGCTCGAAGTCCATCTCTTCGTGAATGGTGGTGTGAAACGCGTCAAGCGTGCCCTGCCAGTCCACGCCTCGCACCAGGTTCGGATAGCGCTCGAGTCTTCGAGCGATTCGACGCAACACTGAAATATCGAACTCGATATGATCGTGAATGCCGGGCCGCTGTACTTTGATCGCGACGACCTGGCCGGTGCGCAGCCTCGCGCGATGAACTTGTCCGAGGCTCGCAGCCGCGATCGGTTCGTCTTCGAAGCCTTCAAAGATGTCTTCGATCTTCGCGCTGAGCTCGCTTTCGATGATCGCTCTCGCCTGCTCGGTGGGAAACGGCGGCACTTCGTCTTGAAGCTTCGCCAGCTCTTGAATGTATTCGACCGGCAGCAGGTCGGCGCGAGTGGCAAGCGACTGACCGGTCTTGATGAACGTCGGCCCCAGCTTGATGAGCTTCTCGCGGAGCAACGCTCCTTCCTGGCGCCGCAGTTCCGACTCGGATTTCTTTCTGATTCGCCAACCGCGAGTGTTGATGAACACGCGGAGCATGAACAGGAGAAACGAGGTCGTCACCCGCGCCAACCGCAAGTAGCCTCTCAGTCCGATGTGAGGCAGTGATTCTCGCTTCGTCGGACCCTGGACCGCGATTGTGGTTTCTGATTTTGGTATTAGCGCGACCGGCTGTCCATCGCCCGGCTGAATGGATGTCCTTGTCGAAGATTCTATTTCAGCGCGGTTAGGATCTAGCATCTGTGAAGTGTACGAAGTTTGTTCGAGCAACGTTGCCGGTTAGATTCTAGCATAAGCGGCCTGACAGTCCCGTTCACGCTGGCTGCTACAACCATCTCAGGCGACTCGCGAGATGCCACGGGCTCGCCCCGTGGAGCTTCATGATGGCCGCTACAAGGATCGCATGCGAGTTGCGAGATGCCACGGGCTTGCCCCGTGGAGATTCACGCTGGCTGCTAGGTTGGTGGCTCGGCTATTCGCGGTAGCAGCGAGCGTGAACCTCCACGGGGCAAGCCCGTGGCATCCAGTGGCGAGCCCTGGGGCATCTTTGGCTCACCACTCCGCTTTGATTAGCAGCAACCGTGATCCTCCACCATGCAAGCTGGTGGCATCCTCGCGGTTCTCACACACACACACCAGGCGAGTGTAGGTATGCGCGGAAATCTGACGCGCCCCCTGCGCCTGGCCATGTTGAATTCGCCCGAGCGTCTAGCTACTATGCCTGGGTCTGTCGGTTGCCGCGACGCACGACATGAAAACAAAAGCACAACCCGCGAACCAAATCCTCGTAGGCACATCGGGCTTCGGGTACAAAGAGTGGAAGGGAAGCTTCTACCCCGATGATCTTCCCGCGAAGAAATACCTGTCCTACTACGCCGAGCACTTTCGCACGACCGAGATCAACAACACATTCTATCGAATGCCCACGGCGAAACTCTGCGAAGGCTGGTACGCTGAAGTGCCAGACGGTTTTTCCTTCACGCTGAAGCTGAGCCAGCGGATCACTCACTTCAAACGACTGAAGAACGTCGATGACGAGATGAACTTCTTCCTCGACAGCGCCGCGGGCTTGAAAGAGAAGCTCGGCCCGATCCTCGTCCAGTTGCCGCCGAACTTCAAGAAGGACACTGAGGTGCTCGACGGCTTTCTAACCACCTTCGCGACGAAAGGGAAACTCGCCTTCGAGTTCAGACACGAGTCGTGGTTCACGGACGATGTCTACGATCTGCTTCGAAAGCACAAGACAACGTTGGGCGTGGTAGAAAAAGAAGAAGGCGAAGGCCCCGACGCCCCTCGCGAAGTGACCGGCTCGTTTGTGTACATGCGCTTGCGGAAGGGTGACTACTCGAAAGATGAAATGCTCGATTGGGCGAGGTGGATTCGAATTCAGAGCGTGCCGGTCTATTGTTACCTGAAACACGACGAACGCGCGCCAATGTTAGCGAAACAACTGCTTGAGGCTTTGAAGGCGACGTAGGGCAGAACCGCGTGCGCATCTGGGCAAGAGCACGAGTTTCAGGTTAGAGTATCTTGCAAATAAATCGTTTTGGAGTCAGCGCCCGTTGGCGAGCTGAGGATATTGACAGGAGGAGCATGAGTAAAGAGCCCATAGCGGAAGAACATCGAGAGAGTCCCGAGTTTCTGGGCGCAACGCTGCAGCGCGCGCGAAATCAATCGGCGATCAATCTACTGAATGAATGGCTGGCCGACGAGTCTGGCTATGACGAGCAGGTGTGGCCCGCAGCTAGAAAGGCGATAGCTGAGAACGCGCTTTCGTCGAGGAAACGATTCGATGACTAACGCGGTGATACTTGACTCGGGCCCGCTCGGTAGAATTGCGCATCCCCGCCCGAATCGTGAAATCGCCGAGTGGCTCGAAAGACTGTTGGGCTCGGGGGTCGCAGTGATTGTACCCGAGATCGCTGACTACGAAGTTCGCCGCAATCTTCTGTTGGAGGGCCTAACCAAATAAGTCGCACGCCTTGATCAGCTCAAAGAGGTGCTGATTTACCAACCAATCACGGCCGAAGTGATGCTTCGAGCGGCTGAGATTTGGGCGAAGGCGCGAAGGACTGGCATGCCTACCGCTGACGACAAAGAACTCGACGGTGATGTCATTTTAGCTGCTCAGGCGGAACAGGCTGGCGCACTGGTCGCGACCGAAAACATTGGCCATCTTTCTCGGTTCGTCGATGCTCAAGCGTGGCGAGACATTTCCGGCTGAAGTCGACACCAAGTAAAGTACCCCAATGCCGCGAACCGGCAGCCTCACTTCCAGACTATTTCTTTGCCTCAACAAACCTAAACGGCAGCACATCCGGCACGACGCTCACTTCACTCGTGAACTTGAACGGATACTTCCCGCCGCTGTCGTAGACCAGTTCAACAAAGAACGCTGTGAAGCCACTCGCCGGCTTGTTCACCCGAGCCACATACACTCCGGGCTTGTCTTCTTTCAACGGTGTGCTCGTGTAAGCGTTGCCGATCGTGTCCACTCGGAAGTCGCGAGCCTTCGGGTTGGTCGCTTGCCAGACGTTCACCTCGCGCGGTTTGTCTTTCACTGTCACGATCAACGTGCCGTCTTTCTCCTTCTTCCACGAGAACTGCGGGCGGGGTTTGTTGTTGAGTATCGCTTGATAGAACGCGAGCAAGCTTTCACGAGCGTCCGTGCCTGCGAGGTTGTGTTTCGAGTTCGGCGTGTAGCGAAGATACTTCTCGCCTTGAAGCTCGCTGAAATAGAACTGCGAGTTGTCCGGCAAGAAGAACTGATCGCCCGACGCGTTCACCAGATACTTTGGAATCTTGAGCCGGTCCCGGTTGCGATAGTTGTAAGGATCTTCGATCGCCAGGATGTGTTTATACTCGGGAGTCCCAATCTTGTCGGGGAAGAGCTTGTGATTGACATAGTCCTGCAGCGACGGCGAGAAGAAACCATACGCCTCGAAATGATGCCGAGTGATGACCTCGGAGTTCAGCGCGTCGATCACGGTCGGCATAATGGCGATGACTCGCTTGTCGACGGCGCCTACAAGCCACGTCGTCCAGCCGCGCTTCGATCCGCCCGAGACGACGAACTGATCGACCTTGAGCTTGCCGCCCGCGTCGCTCGCAAGAAACTCCTGCATCGCGTCCAGCGCGCGCACACCGCTCTTGACCATCGCCAGCCGCACCAGCCACGTGTCGTCGCCGGTTTGCATTTGCTTCACCCGGCTGTAAGCGATCAGGTCGTCTTCAGACCGGCCTTTGTCTTTCGAGTCGGAGAAGAACAGCGGTTGATTCGGGACCATCCCGAGCTCGGCGACCGCGGTGTTAGCCTCCATCGCGAAGCTCGCGAGCCGATCAGAAACTTTCGTGGGCGCGGCGTCGCGATTACTGCCGCCTCCGATGAACAGAAGCGCCTTATTCGAAGTAGTCTTGTCGGGTTTGACGATCGTTAGCCAATGCTTCCACACGGGACGATCGACTTCGGCGGCGCTGCGCCAGGTTTGCGACGACAGGTCGAGGACGTAGCCCTTGAAGCCCTCCCCCGCAATCGTGTTCACGAGTTTCCAGGAGTAGCTCGCGTCGGGCTTGGCGATGTAGCGGTCGAGCGCGGTTTCCTGGGCGGACGCCAGGCGGCCTGGAATGCCGGATTTCGCCGTGAGCATGGAAGAGAACAAAGCGACGGCGGCCAGGGCTGTGATCGCGAGAACACGAATGCGCTTCATAGTCACCTCCGGTGGGAAACGTGATCGAGAGAAGAACCCTCCGGCGGAAGTCTCCACCGCCAGAGGCTCGAAGATAGTTGTTACGGCTCAGAACTGCAAGGGCCTCAAAGACTGCGAGTGCGTTGGGGTGCGCCGCCCTCCGTCCAACGACTTCGTCGGCTGCGAATCGGCGGCGCTCTAGTTGGTGAACGGAGGCTTCTAGCCGAGTTCGAATCAGCATTGCGCTCTCCCAGCGGAAGCAGGTCTCGGCTCATCGATCAAGCGATCGTCCAGCAAAAGCGCCGCCGAAAGGGCGAGCAATGAAAAATGTTGATCTGGCGGCGCAGTCCACATTCGCTTGACCGTACGCTCCGCGCCGAATACGCTTGGCGTCAGACTCGGTTGACGGAGGAGCAGATATGAAGAAAGTTTTTCTGGCAATGACATTCGGATTAGTGGCGATTGGCGCCGCCTGGGTTCTGACGAACCTAAACGCAGAAACAGCGGTGAGCGCGCACGAGCCGGGCGAAGCCGATACAAGCGTTGTGCTCGGCAAAGGGAAAGTGACGATTCACTACGGCACACCGAAGCTCGCAGGCAGGAACCTGGACGAGATGATCAAGCCGGGAATCGCCTGGTTCATGGGGATGAACAACCCGACCACTCTCGAGACGACCGTAGCGTTGGACTTCAACGGCAAGAAGCTTCAGCCAGGAAAGTACGCGATCTTTTCGCGCCCCGACGACCAGAGAAACTGGACCTTGCTCGTTTCATCGGCTATCGCGCGGCCGCTTAAGCCGGACACCGTCGTGCTCGAAGCGCCGCTGCAGTTTGCTAAAGATGGCGCGCCTCAGGACCTGCTCAAGATCACGCTCGAGAGGATCGACGATGGAGCGTCGCTGGTCGTGGCGTGGGGCACTTACCGATTGCAGGCTGCCTTCAAACCGGCTTCCTGAGCCAATCCTGTGGCGCGACGTGAAGCGTGATGTGTGATGGTTATTGCAGCGTCATTGAATCCAGCTTTAGCAACGTGTGAAGCAGCACATTCGCGCCGTTGGCGATGTCTTCGGGACGCGAATACTCTTTCGGCGAGTGACTGATGCCGCCGACGCTCGGGACGAAGATCATCCCAACCGGCCCGAGCCGCGCGATCTCCTGCGCGTCGTGACCTGCGCCGCTTGGCAACCACTTGGTGGACAGGCCAAGCGACTTAGCCGTCTCATCAATCAACTTGCGTATGCGCTCGTCTGTTGGCGCGGGGATTATGCTGTTGGTTTCGGTGAAATCGAAACTCGTCCCCGTTGACTTGCCGATCTCCGACGCCTCGTCGCGAATCTTCTGATACAACATCTGAACCTTTGCTGCATCCAGGTCGCGTAGTTCGAGCCCGAGAATCACCTTGCCGGGGATAACGTTGTAAGCGCCCGGCCACGCTTGAAGCTTGCCCACCGTGCCGACCTGCCGGCCCGGCACGCTGGTCACAATGCG
Source organism: Blastocatellia bacterium (assembly GCA_041497455.1). Lineage (GTDB taxonomy): Bacteria > Acidobacteriota > Blastocatellia > UBA7656 > UBA7656 > Onstottus_A. The sequence continues at coordinate 11,632 of JBGQGO010000051.1, forward strand.
ATTGACTGCTTCGATGAATTTCGCGGCCGCGAGCATCGCATCGCGGCGTTGATTCATCGGCGTAGTGCCCGCGTGATTGGCGAAGCCTTCGATCTTCACTTCCCATTGGGTGATGCCGACGATCCCTTCGACAACGCCGATGTTTAGCTTTTCAGTGTCCAGATTGCCGCCTTGCTCGATGTGCAGCTCAAGATACGTTGCGATGTCACCGCGCTTGCGGCGGATGCTTGCGAGCTTGTCGGGATCGCCGCCGATGAACTTGATTCCGTCGCGAATCGTCTTGCCGCTGTTACTAACGAGGTTGAGTTGCTTGTCAGTGATCTCGCCGCTGAGGGCGTGACTGCCGATGGTGCCACCCTCTTCGTCCGCGAAAATGATAACTTCCAGCGAATGCCGAGTCGTGAGCTTGTGTTCGGCCAAGGTCTGCGCAACTTCGATTGCGCTGAGGGAGCCAACATCACCGTCGTAGTTGCCGCCTTCGGGCACCGAGTCGATGTGCGAGCCCATGACGAGTGGCTTCAAGGTCGAATCGCTTCCGGCACGCCGGCCTATGATGTTGCCGGCCGCATCGATGCTGACGTCAAGCCCGGCCGCGCGCATCAAGCCTGCGACGTACGCGCGCCCCTGCCGGTCGGCTTCGCTGAAGGCGACTCGGCTAACGCCGCCTTGAGGATTCTTGCCGAATTGCGAAAGGGCGGTGAGGTGTTCGACTATTCGCGCGCCGTTGACTCGCAGGCCAGGTTGGGAACGCCATCGAGGGAGTCCGATCGCCGCGACCCCGGAAAGCAGACTGAGATTGAATTCTCTACGGTTCATCAGATCCTCATCGTGATTTGGACTCGCGCGGACTATTTGGACTGCGGCGGCAAGGTACTCCGCGACGCCGCTTTTCACATGAATTCAAACCAAAGCGGCGTCGCGGAGTACCTTGCCGCCGCGGTCCAAATAGGCATCCGCAGTCCAAAGGAGACGCCCTACGTGTTTTCACTTGAACACGACACGCAAAAACTTGCGGCTGCCAACTTGAATCAGCGCTTCTTCGCCGGCGCGCGATCCTAATTCGCACCTGACGTCACTGACCCGTTCGCCGTTCAGTTGAACGCCGCCTTGTGCAATGAGCCTCTGTGCTTCTGCTACGGAAGGCGCCAGGCCTTCGGAGGCCAACAGCTTGACCAGCTTGATCGCAGCCGAGGGCTTCTCGATGGTCGGAATGTCCTCGGGAGTCTGGCGCTCGCGGAACAGGCGATCGAACTCACGGCTCGCTTCTTCTGCTTCGCCTTGTGAATGAAAGTCGGCGACGATGCGGCAAGCAAGCTCGACTTTCAAATCGCGAGGATGACGCTCGCCGCGCTCGGCTGCAACTTTAAGTTCGGTGATTTCGCTCGAAGGCATGTCGGTCAGCAGTTCGTAGTAACGCCACATCATCTCATCGCTGATCGACATGACCTTGCCGAAGATATCGCGGGGCGGTTCGGTGATGGCGATGTAGTTGCCAAGGCTCTTGGACATCTTCTGCACGCCATCGAGCCCTTCGAGCAACGGCGTGGTCATTATGAGCTGCGGTTCCTTGACGCCGTAGGCTTGTTGAATCTGCCGAGCCATCAGCAGGTTGAACTTCTGATCCGTGCCGCCAAGCTCGACATCTGCTTCGAGCGCAACCGAGTCGTAGCCCTGCGCCAGCGCGTAAAGCAGCTCGTGCAAGCTTATCGGCGCTTGAGCCTGAAACCGTTTCTTGAAATCTTCCCGCTCGAGAATTTGGGCCACCGTTGCCTTGCCCGTCAGTCGAACAAAATCGTCGGCGCCGAACTTTGAAAACCATTCGTTGTTGAATCGGATCTCGGTGCGCTCGCGATCGAGCAGTTTGAAGATCTGCTGCTTGTAGGTTTCAGCGTTTTCGTCGATCTGTTCTCGAGTGAGAGCGGGCCGCGTTGCAGATCGTCCGGAAGGATCGCCGATCATTCCCGTGAAATCGCCGATCAAGAAGATGACCGTGTGTCCGAGCTGCTGGAAGTGACGCATCTTGCGAATGAGCACTGTGTGACCGAGATGAATGTCAGGCGCGGTCGGATCGAATCCGGCTTTCACACGCAGTGGCACGCCGGTCTTCGCCGAGCGTTCGAGCTTGCGGCGAAGCTCGTCTTCGGGGATGCAATCCACTGTTCCTTTCCGAAGTAAGCTTATCTGTTCGTTTATTGTCACACAGGCTTCTCCGTTCTGAAGACGATCCGAGGACTCACGTTCAGCCGCGAGCCGCGCGAGAAGTTCTCTAAGCCTTGGATCGACGTTGCGCGCGGCTCCGCGGCTGGAGCGTGGTGTTTTGCTTCTTCGTCGGGCGTGTCCGCTTTCGTTTTGCTATTAAGAGACGCACTTCTGGCACGAGAGCGACGGGGACTTCCATCGTGGTGCTTTCAAGAGCTGTTTCAATTTCAGCCGCAGCTTCTTCATCACTTTGCGATTCGTAATATTCGAGCACGCGACGAACTCGCGCCTCATTCCATCCGCGCGGATATTTTTCAGCACTCATGGTTTCTTCCTTCGTTTACGGCGGATTGCCCGCTTTGCCTTCGGACCCAGCTCGTATGCGGTTATGACGAAAACGGAGTCTGGAATTGGATCAAGCACGTAGATCACCTTTAGATATCGTCCCTCTCCAGTCTGACCGATCGCAATGCGAGAGCCCTCACGTCCACGTATATCTTGTAGCGGTCGGCCGAGGATATCCTCAACGTCATTCTCCGAAACGAAGTGGTCGTAAATGTGTGGCAGTCCCGTCGTTGGATTGATGTGATAGCGGATCTGCACAGCACTATTCTAATACCGATTGTGACGCTGCGGGGCCTGTTACACAACAGCGTTCAACCGCAGCAAGCACTCACCTGCCTTTTGCGGAGGACCATTGACTCAGGCGTCGGCAAAGGAGACGCTGACGAGATCGGCCGCAATTTCCCCGTGTTCAAGCCGGTCTGCGACAACGCGCAATGCGACGGCCTCTGCTCTGGCAATCGCTTCTTCTTGTGTCTTACCGTAGGCCATAGCTCCAGGAATCTCGACGACCTCGGCAATCCAGCGTCCGTCTTCTTCCTGTTCCAACTCGACGATGAAGTTCATTGGCTCCTCCTCAACGCGGCGCATCCTTAATAGCGGCGATCAATTTCTTCGCGCGACTAGGGAGTGCCTTCATTCGCCTTAGAGCGGTCTCCCTATCCACGATTTCCCTCCGGGGCCGCGCTATCTTTTTTTCTCGTTTTACTTGCTTCACGACTGTCCCTCCGCGCAGATTGTCGCTAGTCCCAAGCTGCGACACAAGCGTTTATGCTACGCGCCTCCTACCAATCAAGTTGACCCAGCTCGCGTGTGGAGTGGCGGAAAACCGAGCGACTGCCTTCGCGGGCTTGGGTAGAACGTGAAGTTAGGCCGATTCATATGAATGGAAGGCTCCTATCATAGCTCCCGCTATAGCGCCAAATATGCCTCCGGGGATAGTACCTGAGATAGCCGCGACTACTAAGCCTACAAGCCAAAGCCAGACAGAAACTGGTTTAGTCTGCTCTGTTATGTCCAGGAACAAAGATAGAATGATAGCAAACAATAGCATGAAAGCTCCTCCACATAGAACTCCTCGGAAAGCCCAAGCTCTAAGTGCGCCATTAATAATATCGGTCTTACTGCTTGCTGTTCTATATTCGTATCCAAAATCTCCAGAGAGTATTAAAACACCGTAACCACCTGTGATAATAGCTCCAAGAGCAGCGCCAATAATAGCAGCTAAGAGCAAGGTTGGAGGAAGGTCGGGCCGTTGTAAAGCAGATCTAAGAGGCTCTGGTCCGACAAGAAGACTAATTACCCCTCCGGCTATGAAACCAACCAGAGCACCAAATGCAGCGAAAAGGATAACCACCAATCCTGGGAATAGCATTCTGAAAATGAGCCTGCGAAGTAGCTTCATATCATCCTCCAATTTGCTCCAGATCCCTCGCAGTCTACGGTGAATCGGCCGGACTCTTCACGCCACGACCGACGCAGTCAAGAACTAGGTTTGCGTTGAACGCCATATTCGAAAGTGTTCCTCGATTGTCTAATACCCAACCGGAACACCTCCCGATCTCGGATCAGAAGCTCCCAGTCGCATACCTGTTTTCGGGTCGATCATTATCCCTTCAGCGTCGCCCATGTTTCCTGGCTTCTCGGCGAAGACGTGTCCCTTCCTTTCAAGCGCCGCCTGAGTGTCGCGGTTTATTCCCAACGGCTCGAACTGGATTCGATCCGGCATCCATTGAGCGGCGCAACGATACCGGAGCCTTGCAGCGATTCATTAGACGGTCATCTGTGGCGCGTCTATGCCGACAACTTGCCAATGTGCCTCTATGGTATCCGCTGACAAATCAGCGCCGGATTCCCATTCAACAAAATACCCGCCATTGATAACTTTCATGAATTCGTTGTGGTCTCGAA
>JBGQGO010000052.1:0-16045 GCA_041497455.1 Blastocatellia bacterium
CTTTGGCGCTTCAGGACGAATTTGATCAGTGGGAGCGCCTTAGCGATGAGGCGCCCGTTGACTTCGAGAAGGGACTTCCGTAATGGAGATCGGGGACGTCTACACCGTCGAGATCCCTTCTAGCGATGGTCACGAGCAAGCAGGCGCGCGGCTGGCCATTGTCGTACAAGCTACACGGTACGGAGACCGACTACCAACCGTGCTGATCGTCCCTCTAACCTCGCGGCTCGACTCCTGTCGGGCCCAACACCAGTTGGCTTGGGCGTGTCGTACGTCGCTATGAACCAATTCAACTTCATCACAGCCGGTGAATCGCACGGCAAAAGCCTGGTCGCCATCATCGAAGGCCTGCCTGCCGGGCTGCCGATCGATCCCGCCTTTATCAACCGCGAACTCTGGCGGCGGCAGCAAGGCTACGGGCGCGGCGGAAGGATGAAGATTGAAAGCGATGAGGTCGAGATTCTCTCGGGCGTTCGTCACGGTAAGACTCTCGGCTCGCCCGTATCGCTGCTGATCCGCAATCGGGACTTTGAGAACTGGCAGGACGTGATGGCGGTCGAGCCGCGCGAGTTCTTAGACGAAAAGCGCGCTCGAAAGCTCACGCGGCCGAGGCCTGGTCACACGGATCTAGCGGGCGGGCTGAAGTACGACACGCACGATTTGCGCGACATACTCGAACGCGCCAGTGCGAGAGAGACCGCGGCACGCGTTGCGGTTGGGGCGTTCGCAAAGCTGCTGCTCAAAGAAATAGGCATAGAGATCGCGAGCCACACCGCAATGATCGGCGGCGTGCCTGATAAACCGATCAAAGCAACGTGGGAGCAGATCGCCGCAATTCCCGATGACTCTCCGCTTCGGTGCGTAGACAAAGAAGCCGAACACAAGATGATCGCGCTCATAGACGCGACGAAAGAAGCAAAGGACACGTTGGGAGGAATCTTCGAAGTCGTCGCGCGCGGTGTCGTAGCGGGGCTTGGTTCGCACACACAGTGGAATCGAAAGATCGACGGCCGCCTTGCTCAAGCCATCATGTGCATCCCCGCCGTTAAGGCCGTTGAGATCGGCATGGGCGTCGAGGTGAGCCGCGGCACCGGTTCGCAGGTGCACGATGAGATCGGCTATAATTCGGCTGAACGAAGCTTCACTCGACCAACCAATCGAGCAGGGGGAATCGAGGGCGGCATAACTAACGGAGAGGAAGTACGAGTAAGCGGCTGCCTGAAACCGATTTCGACTCTGAGGCAGCCGCTCGCAAGCGTTGATGTGATAACGAAGCAGGAATCAGCCGCTGCTTTCGAACGCTCGGACATCGTTGCGGTTCCAGCGGCCGGGGTGATCGCGGAGGCGATGGTTGCGATAGTTCTGGCCGATGCCGCGCGAGAGAAGCTCGGCGGCGACAGCCTCGGAGAAATGAAGCGAAACTTCGAAGGCTATTTGGAACAGTTGAAGCGGTACTAGGAGTGATGCGTGAAACGTGATGCGTGATCCGTGAGTTTCCCTCTTTCACGCATCACGTTTCACGCATCACGTATTGAACAGGATCATGATTGCGATGGCTCACGACCGGCAGGCAGCCGACAATCGACCCGATGTAGACCGCGAAGTAGAAGAACTGCGCCGCTCGATCAACGCGAGGCGCACACACGGCATCCTTTATTATCTGCTGCTGGTCGCGATATTTTTCGTGGGCTTCGCTATTGGCTATGCGACGCACAGCCTCGTCGGGGCTGCTATAATACTGGTCGGACTGGCTATCGTAGCGTGGAGAGAAGTGACCGGGTTTAGAGCCCGAACCGCCGTGCTCAACCAGTTGCTAGGCGAGAAGCTGGCTGAGCGGCGTCAGTATGACGAAAGACCTAAGGAGTTCGAGACAGGACAATGATTCTGAATGTTGTTAGATACGGAGATCCGATTCTCACGAAGAGCGCGGAAGAAGTAGCCGACTTTGATGAGAAACTGCACAAGCTTATCGACGACATGTTCGAGACTATGTACGGGGCGCCCGGCGTTGGGCTGGCTGCTCCGCAAGTCGCCGTGCTCAAGCGCCTCTTCGTGATGGATTGCAGCAGCGGCAAGGACAAAAAGCAGAAAATCGTACTGATCAATCCGGTGATTGAAACCGAAGAGGGCGAGCAGATCGGTGACGAAGGCTGCCTGAGCTTTCCCGGTGTGTTTCTTGAAATCAAGCGGCCGCAGCGCGTTGTGGTGCGCGCTCGCGACATCGATGGCAGCGAGATGACTCTCGACGTCATGGACCTGCAAGCTCGCTGCGTTTCGCACGAGACTGATCACTTGGATGGTGAGCTCTTCATCAACTATCTGAGCCCGCTTAAGCGTGACCTGACAAAGCGTAAGATCAAGAAGCGCATTAAGCAGGGCGACTGGTAGGCTTTCTGTATGGGAGATAAACCGGCAGTCTTGAAGAAAGTCACTCTACCTGAAGAAGGGATTCGGGCGCTTTTCGGCCCCTACGACGAGAATATCAAACACCTCGAAAGCTTAATCGGCGTGCGCGTCAATCTGCGCGGCAGCGATCTGATGATCGAAGGCGATGAGCACGACGTCAAGGTGGTCGAAAAGGTCCTCGAAGACTACGCGGACCTGTTCGAAGAAGGCCGGCGGATGTCCAACGATGAGTTGAAGTCCGCCTTCAAACAAATCGCTGAAGATCGGGCGTACACGCTGCGCGATTACTTCACCAGGACTCGGATCAATCCAACTGGCAAGAAGCAAGTCACGGCGCGTTCAGCGAACCAGCGCCGCTACATCGAAGCTATTGAGAAGAACGACATAGTCTTCGGCATCGGTGTCGCAGGCACCGGGAAAACATATCTCGCGGTCGCGATGGGGGTTCAAGCGCTGATGCAGAAGCGCGTGAACCGGATCGTGCTCGCCCGGCCGGCAGTCGAGGCCGGCGAGAAGCTGGGGTTTCTGCCGGGCGACCTGCAGGATAAAGTCGATCCTTATCTGCGCCCGCTCTATGACGCGCTATTTGATCTGGTCGATTATGAGAAGGTGACGCGGCTGCTCGAGAAGCGAGTGATCGAAGTCGCGCCGCTTGCCTTCATGCGGGGGCGAACCCTCGCGGATGCGTTCATTATTCTGGACGAAGCGCAGAACACAACTTCCGAGCAGATGAAGATGTTTCTCACTCGCATAGGGTTTGGATCGAAGGCGGTTATCACCGGCGACATAACTCAGATCGACCTGCCCGCGGGCCGGCGTTCAGGACTCGTCGAAGTTCAGCGAGTAGTCGCGGGGGTGGACGGCATCGAGTTCATCTATTTCACCGAAAAGGATGTGGTACGTCATCACCTCGTTCACATGATAGTCCAGGCTTACGAGAAACACGGTAAGACAAAGTTCGAAGACAAGCTGTAGGACGTGATGCGTGAAACGTGATGCGTGACAAGAAAGCTTTCACGCATCACGTTTCACGCATCACGCATCACTCCTATGTCAAAGCCCGCTGCAACCACGCGCCCCCGCCTTTCAGCCCGGCTGATGCAGGGTCTGAAGGCCTTCTCTGCCAGCTTGTCCGATCAGGCGGTGATTGACGCGGGCGTCGGCCTCTTCATCATCGTCGCGCTTTCCATCCTTCTGCTTCGCGATTACCAGCGCCCGCGCGTCGAACAACTGCCGGCAGGCAGCGTCGCCTCCGCCGAAATAATCGCTCCCGAGGACTTGAAGATCGAGGACACCGCCGAGACGAAGCTTCTTCGAGATCAAGCGGCCGTGCAAGTGTTGCCGGTTTTCGATTTCAACGTCCGGATCGCAAGGGAGGCTAGAAGCACTCTCGAGCAACTGTTCGCGATGGGGCGCGAGACGCCGCTCGATGCGACGGTCGAGGACTTGCACGATAAGATCGAGGAAGGAATCGGGATTCCGCTGGACCCGGATCAGATCAGTCTGCTTAAGAAGCATCGGTTCAGCTCGGAGCTTGAGCGGCTGATGACCGAGCATATCGAGTCAGTGATGTTGATGCCGGTCGTCGGCAGCCGAAGCCAGTTTCGAAGGTTCGGAGCGAGCGGGATCATCCGCAGAGATCTCAAGAGCGGGCAGGAGGTCGTGGTTACCGACCTTACCTCGGTTCGGGATAAAATGACCGCCAGCGCGTCGCTCAAGTCCGAGAAACTCATCTGGCCCGCAGAGTACAGCGTGAATGACCGAAAAATGCTGGGCGAGATACTCGGTTCCTTGATCGTACCGAATCTCGAATACAACGAAGCCGAGACGGAAAAGCGCAGGACTCAAATGCGCGAGGGAATTCCGCCGGCCATGGTCATCGTGGGGCGTGGGCAACCAATCGTCTCGAGCGGCCAGACGGTGACTCCCGCTCAAGCGATGCTGCTCGCCGAAGCTGCACTGCATCGCCCGATCGGCCAGCGCGCAATCGAATTCGCAGGCACGATAATCATAGTGATGCTGCTCTTGCTGGTACTCTGGCAGTACATGGTTCGCTATCAGCGCCAGCATCTTCGCGTGCGCAGGCATTTCCTGCTCCAGATTGCCTGCTTTGTTGTAACGCTAGGACTCGCACGGCTTTTTTTTACCTTCGCGTCAGCTATGAGCCAATGGTCGACCCACACGCCGTTCAATTCACCGACCGGCTACCGGTATCTTGCGCCGTTGGCAGTCGGGGCGGTGATGGTTACGATTCTGACGGACGCTAACGCCGCGTTCATATTCTCGGCCATCCTGTCTGTCTTCGTCGGAGTCTTTTCGGGCAACGTGTACCTGGCTACGTTCACATTGATGTCGAGCGCTGGAGCAATCTACCACTTGCAGAATTGCAGAGACCGAACTGCGCTTGTGGCTGCGGGTCTGTGGATTGGCGCCATCAACGCGGCCACGACGCTTGCGCTGGACTTGCTCGGCGCGAACGAGCCCGGTCTGCGGCTCCTGCTCTTCGATGCATTCTGCGGTTATGTTGGTGGCGTGCTTGCGACGATGGCGGCTTCCATATTGCTGCCTTTGTTTGAATGGCTTTTTTCGATAACCACTGGAATCAAGCTGCTCGAGCTCTCGAACTTGAATCTGCCGCTGCTCAAACAACTGGCCGAGCGCGCCCCGGGAACTTATCACCACTCGATCATGGTCGGCTTACTTGCCGAAGCAGGCGCGGAAGCCGTCGGAGGCGACGCTCTGTTTGCCCGCGTCGCCTGTTATTACCACGACATCGGCAAGAGCGTGAGGCCGAGCTACTTCGTCGAGAACCAGTCATACATGGACAACCGGCACGATAAGCTCTCACCCAAGATGTCATCGATCGTGCTTGCCAACCACGTGAAGCAGGGCATCGAAATAGCGAAGCAGCACAAGCTCCCGCCCAGGATTATCGACATCATTCCTCAGCATCACGGCACCGGTCTCATGAAGTTTTTCTACTACAAGGCCCGCAAGGGCACCGACGACGACTCGACCGCTCTCGAACAGGAGTTCCGATATCCCGGCCCCAAACCGAGGACCAGGGAAGCTGCGATAATCATGATTGCCGATTCAGTAGAAGCAGCAGCGCGCACGGTGGATGAACCGACGCCCGGCAAGCTGCGTAACATGGTCGACATGATCATCGGCCGCTTGCGGGATGACGGCCAGTTCGATGAATGCGACATCACACTGCGCGATCTGCGGGTAGTAGCGGAGAGCTTCGTCAAGGTACTGATGGGGATTCATCATCACCGCATCGCTTATCCGGGGTACGACTTCAACCAGTTGTCACAAGTAGCGCCGGCAGTGGAAGCGTTCGACTCGGGCGGTATTCCGGCCGTCACCGCGAAACCTACTCAGTCGCCAAAGCTCAGAGAGGCTCGTGGCGATTGAAGTCGTAAACCGGCAGAGGCTCGCTCGCATCGACGCACGCCGGGTCGCGAGACTGGCAGACGCGACGCTCGGCGTAATGGGGAGAGACCGCGCAAACCTGACCGTTGCATTCGTTCGGGATCGCGTCATACGAGAGTTGAATGGCAAATTCAGGGGAAGCGACCGAGCAACGGATGTGCTCTCTTTTCCAGCCGAGGATGAGCGGAAAAATGCAAGCGGCGTCCATTTCATGGGCAGCGGCGTATCGGAGCACGTTGGTGACATCGTGGTTTCAACCGACACGGCGCTGAGGCAGGCTAACGACGCGGGTCACTCGTTTGCGCGCGAGGTGGACGAGCTTGTGATCCACGGCGTGCTTCATCTGTGTGGCTACGATCACGAGACTGACCGCGGCCAGATGAATCGGCTCGAGTTAAAGCTGCGAAGGAAGCTGCTTGGAGAGTAATGCGTGACTCGTGATGCGTGAAACCTGATACGTGATGCGTGACGCGTGATGCGTGACCGGAACGTAGGGTCTCCCCTGGCGTTATTGGAGAGCGCACGCTAAACCTGGAACGTTGAAGTCGCGCCTCTGTCACGAATCTCGCATCACGAATCTCGCATCACGAGTCACGAGTCACGAATCACTTCTCTTATGCTAACCGAGTTAACAGTAACCGCCGGCGTCTTATTCCTGCTGGTCTTCCTTTCCACCATCGAGAGCGCATATGAATCGCTGAGCGAGGTCTCTCTCAGAGTCCTGGTCGGCGAGCGCGAGGGCAGCCCGCGGCGGGTTCGCTTCTTTCGCGAGTTGATGGATCACCGCCGCCGGTTTGAACTGATACTGATACTTGGCACGCAGCTCTCAATAGCCGCGATCGCGATTCTGCTAGCCGATGTGTTCATTGACGCCGGAGCCCGCACACCACTGCTTCTGGGCTTCGCCGCTGCGTTCGTAGTCATAGTGCTCTTTCGACAACTAGTCCCCCGGCTTCTAACGCAAAACCATCCGGAAGATGTGTTCTGGGCGCTGTTGCCCGTGTTCCAGGTCTTTTATCGAGTCTTCTCCGTGTTCGTCGCGCCGGTGACCGGATTCCTCAACCGTATGCGGAAGCCAGAGCCGGAAGAGACGGCCGCCGAAGAAGAAGCAGAAGAAACCAAGGAAGAGATTCAGGCTTTCATCGACGTCGGCGAAGAGGCCGGGATCATCGAGGAATCCGAGGGCGAGCTTATTCAATCCATCATCGAGTTCAGCGATACCCGCGTCGCCGAGGTCATGCGCCCGCGGCCTCAGATCATTGCAATCGAAAACACGGCAACCGTTGCGGACGCCAAACAGTTGATGATCGAGTCCAAGCATTCGCGGATCCCCGTGTACCGCGATCAGATCGACACCATCGAGGGGATAGTCTACGTTCGGGATTTGCTGGCGTTTTGCGACGCCGAGAAGATGTCGATGCGGGTGACCAGGTGCATGCGTCCCGCCTACTTCGTTCCTGAAAGCAAGTCTGTTCGAGAACTGCTCGAAGAGATGCAAAAGGCAAAGGTCCAGATCGCAATGGTCATAGACGAGTATGGCGGAGTGGCCGGGCTGGTGACGGTCGAAGACATAATCGAAGAAATACTCGGTGAGATCGAAGACGAGGACGAAGCGACGACCTCGGACGAAATCATGCAGTCAGAAGACGGATCGTACTTGATCGATGGCAGCGCCGAGATAAGAAAGATCGAGCTGCTTTATGACAAAGAGCTCGAGGCAGACGACTTTACGACCGTGGCGGGACTGATCATCAACGAGCTGGGTCACGTGCCCGAGATCGGAGAGCAGCTCGATTTCAAGGGACTGCGATTCGAAGTCGTCGATGCCGACAGCAAACGCGTGAATCGCATCCGGCTGAGCAGTATCGATGAGCCGGCTACTGATGAAGCTGAATCGAGAGCGACCAATGAGCGGACTTGAACATCGCAAATCCGGAGTCGTAGCTTTGATCGGACGGCCTAACGCCGGCAAGTCCACTTTGCTCAATCGAGTCATCGGCGAAAAGATCGCCATCGTCTCCGACAAGCCTCAAACCACTCGCACTCGAATCACAGGCGTGCTCACGCGACCCGAAGGTCAGATTGTTTTTCTCGACACGCCAGGCATTCACAAACCCGGCTACAAGCTCAACCGCCGGATGATGGCTATTGTTACTGACGCGCTGTCGACGGTCGATTTGATCCTGCTTATGATCGACGCGACAAAGCCGATGGGACACGGCGATCAGTTCGTGCTCGAGATGATCAAGCGCGTCGAGACCCGCGCTTTCCTGTTGCCTAACAAAGTCGATGCGCTGCGTGACAAGACAAAACTGCTGCCGCTGATCGGGCGCTACACCAGCGAGCGTGAGTTTGCTGAAGTAATCCCGATCTCTGCGCTCACCGGAGACGGCGCCGAGTTGCTCATCCAAAAGATCTTCGAGTGTCTTCCGCCAGGTCCGATGCTTTATCCGGAAGACGAGATGACCGATCAGCCCGAACGCGTGCTCGCCGCAGAGCTTGTTCGAGAGAAGATCCTTCAAGTAACCGGCGAAGAGCTGCCGTACGTTACCGCCGTCGTCACCGAACGATGGGAAGAAGGTCAAGACATCACCATCATTCACTGTCTGATCTACGTCGAGCGGCCCTCGCACCGGGCGATCGTAATCGGGAAAGCCGGCGCGCGGCTGAAAGAAATCGGCACTGCCGCCCGGGCCGATATTGAGAAGCTGCTCGGCCGGCGCGTTTTCCTGAACCTCTTCGTCAAGGTGCGTGAGCGTTGGCGCGACGATGAGCGCGCGTTGGATGAACTGGGAATCCGGTGATTGCCGATTTCCGATTGCAGATTGCCGATTGAAGTCAATGCGCATAGGGGTTCATCCGAGGCCATCATTCAGAAATCTATGAGTTTTCAAATCGGCAATCGACAATCGGCAATCGGCAATTCTCACTGGTGGCTCGTAACGCTCCGCGTCTCGCGAGACGCTGAGGAAACCGCAAGCGCGCTGCTTTTCGATCTCGGGTCAACGGGGATCGTCACGCTCGATGAGACCGCCGACTGCGTGAAACTCGGCGCGTACTTCGATGAGCCAACAAATGCGGACGATATCAAACAGGCAGTTGAAGCTGAGTTCGCGCGAGCCGGACGGCCGGACGCGCTCAGCAGTGTTTCCATCTCAGCAGTTCCCGAACAGGACTGGATGCAAAAGTGGAAAGAGGGATTCGAAGCTGTTGAGATCGGCAGACGGCTGGTCGTTGCCCCTTCGTGGAAGCTGCCTGGCAAGAGTGACGGCCGAGTGGTGATTCAAATCGATCCGGGCATGGCATTCGGCACCGGAACGCACGAGACTACGCGGCTCTGTTTGGAGGCTATCGAACGCCACTGGCACGGCGGCAGCCTGCTGGATGTGGGAACCGGAACCGGGATCCTTGCGATCGCAGCCGCGTTGCTTGCACCGGGCTCGCGCGTGGTTGCAATCGACGTTGATCCGCAAGCCGTCGAGGTCGCGCGGGAGAATCTGGCGATCAATGGCGTCTCGGGTTCCATCGAATTGCGCGAAGGGCAACCTCGCAATCTCACCCCTCAGGAGTTCGGCGTGATCGTCGCCAATCTGACTGCGGAAGTGATCGTCGATTTGATGGCTGACCTCGCTCGTTACCTCGCAGCGGAAGGTTGGATGATATTGTCAGGCATACTCAGTGAGCTTGCTGAGGACGTGGAGCGCGCGCTGGGCGCTTGTGGTTTCAAAGTGACCGAGCGGCGCGAGGCCGGCGAGTGGTGTGCGTTCGTCGCAAAGAGAACCTAGCCCGCAGGGGAGCCGGTTCGGTGGTGTAGAGCCTGTAGAGGGGTCGGGGAGAGAACAATGGCGCGCCGAAGATTCTACGCACTGCCCGATAACATCACAGCCTCACTCGTCATTTTGTCTACCCACGAGACGCATCACTTGATCCACGTGCTACGGATGACGCCCGGCGATGAGGCCTTTGTCTTCGACGGCTGCGGGCGCGAATACAGGTGCAGCTTTCGCAGAGTTGAGGGCAACCGCGCGCACTTGAAAATCGAGGACACGCTTTCTGATGTTGTCGAGTCTCCACTTCACCTCACTCTCGCTCAAGCGCTCGTCAAAGGAGAGAAGTTCGACTTCATCATTCAGAAGGCGACCGAGCTTGGCGTTAGCTCTATCGCACCTCTGATGACTCGTTACGCGGATGTTAGGCTTGACGACCAACAGAAGACGAAGCGGGTCGAGCGATGGCGGCGAATCTCGCTCGAAGCAATGAAGCAATGCGGCCGCCGCAAGCTTGTCGAGATCACGACGCCGCGCACGCTTCGCGAATTCATCGCGGAACGCGAGCTGTCGTCGGCCGGGACGCCTGGCGCTGCTTCTCACATTCAGCGAACTCTGCTGTTGTTTAGTGAAAAGGGCGGGATGGCGGTAACAGACGCGCTCGCAGAGATACCGTCACACCGCCCGGTCAGCGCGCTGATTGGGCCTGAAGGAGGCTGGAGCGACGACGAACTGGAGACGTTGAACGATTGCGGTTGCAAGGCGGTCACCCTTGGCCCTCGTGTATTGAGGACCGAGACCGCAGCCGTTGTCGCAATAACCTTGATTCAGCATGCGATTGGCGATCTTTCACATCGAGGGGCCGAGTGACCGACAGAGCGAAGCTTTTAGGGATTTCGCAGGAAGCCGATCTGGCCTTCACTCGAACTGCTTCTTGAACTCAAAGAACTGCTGCTTGAGTTCCTCCAGCTCACTCCGTACTTGCGCCAGCTCGCCCTCGAGCTTTGCCAGCCTTTCATTCTCCTGGCGGACCTCCAGCGTTGCCGGCTCCAGCCGCGGCGCGACGTCGCGTTCCTCAACCTGGACATCCCCGGCCAGCAGATGCGCGTAACGCGACTCTTTTGTTCCGGGTTGCCGCGGCAGTCTCAAAACCAGCGGAGGTTGGGCCGCCATCAAAGCTTGAAGCGTCAGTTCGACTTCTTCGAGTTCTTTAAACTCATACAGCCTTCCGGTGCGGCCGCGAATCTCGCCTACAGTCTGTGGCCCGCGCAGCATCAGCACACAGAGCACGGCAACTTCCTGCGCGGCGAGCTGAAGCGCTTCGGTAAACCTGTGTTCGTACTTTGGCACACGGCCCACGCCGGTCACCATCCATGCGAGCTTCTTTTCGCGCAAGCTTTCCAGCGCCCGGGCCACGGTCTTTTCGTCGAATGAGACTACAGGATCCCGATTGGAAATCTGATTGCACGCGTTGGTGAGCGCATTGAGCGTGAGCGGATAGTACTCGGGGGTGGTGATCTCTTTTTCGATCAGCGAGCCGAGCACGCGCACTTCCACTGGGGTCAGTATTTGATCCACGATGTGTGATTCCTCTTCAAAGTCACAATGGGCGTTCGCTGTGAATTTATATAACACCACCGGGAAAACCGCTATCCTCGAGGGGCCCTCCGGCTGCGCGCCAGGCTTTCGCGCATACCCACCCGCGCGTCAGCGGGCCCGTGTGAAAAGGCGCAAGAATCCCCCAACCGGGAAGGTTGGGGGATTGCGCGACGAGACCGATCAAAGGCGAGGACGTTTCGCCCTCAACAACCCTAATCGAAGTTCTGCTGTCAGGCCGTCAGCACACCAACCGTCTAGCTCAGTGGCTTTCGAGCGGCTCTTGCCCAATGTTAGAATGCGCTCACAAAAGATCAAAACCCGAGGATCAAGAGTGAGCGCATGGCAAACGGGTCAGGAGCGGGAGCCGAGCTTGATAGAAACTGGCTCGACAACCAGAGCGACGAGGAACTCGTGGACACCTTCCTCTCGCGTTCGAAGAACGACCGCCGCGCCGCGCATTTGTGCTTCGAAGTAATCATCGCTCGTTACCACTGGCTGATTACTCACGTCGTGCGCAACTCGCGCTATCGGTTTCCGGCGTGGGACTCGGCCGACGATGTGATCTCGCGAGTGGTCTTCAAAGTCTATAGGGGGCTGGCGCAGTGGCGGAGGCAGGGGAAGCTTTCGAGCTTCGTCGCTCGCATCGCTTCAAGCGAGATGATTGACACGATTCGCCGGGTCGGCCGCGACAAATCATGGAACCCGCGGCAATCCCCCGCTGATCCTGATTCGGATGCGCCGTCTCCGGTTGAGACAGCGCCTTCAAGAGAGCCTTCGCCCGAGGCGCAGTTGGTCGCGCGCGAGCAGCGCGAGATTGTGGACAGCTTGCTGGCGGACGTTTGCCGCGATTGGAAGGACAGCGTCATCGTGAACGAGTACATAATCGGCAATCAGAGCGGCAAGGAGATCGCCGAGAAGTACGACATATCGGAAGACCTGGTGTACCAGCGTGCTCGGCGGCTGCGAGTGCGCCTGGTCAAATGGCTGAACGATCGAGGCATCACTTCGGCCCACTCGCTGCTGACCGGGCTCGCCGCGAAATGATGTCGCTCTTAGCCAGGAGGAATTAGAATAGGTGAGCGAGAAAGAACCTGGGAATTGGAAGTAACGAATTCAGGAAGGTCAGATGGCCAAGAACGCAGCACATACGGAGTTCCAGTTGTTCGAATACCTGAACGGCGCCCTCGACGAGAAAGCCGCACAGGTAATCGAAGCGCATCTGTCCGTGTGCGATGACTGCGCTTCGGTCGCGAGGCTGGTTCACGCGCTAAAAGAATCGGCTTTAGAACCAAACCGCGAAGGCCAATCTCAAACCTCAAATCTGACATCTCAAGTCTCCAGCGAGCATCCAGACCTCAGCGAGCTTGCGTCATTCTTTTACGCCAAATCACGGCGCGCAGAATGCTCCAGTGTTGCAACTCACGTGGCGCTTTGCAGCTCTTGCGGCGAAGCTATCGCGCAGTACGCTCGCGCCGAGCACGCGGCTGCTGAATACAAGCCCGTGAACGAAGCATCGGGCGAAGTACCCGCAAAGGCCTGGGAGATGATCAGAGACTGGGAAGACAGCAGCTTCGCGAAGCTCAAGCCCGCAAGTGAAGTGCTCAGCCAGGACCTGCTCACGCGGCTTGCGCGCATTCTGAACGAGCGATCTCAAGAGTCGCCTGAGATGGGCCAAGCCGTTTCGCGATCACAGAACGTTCATCGGACAGAAGATGCCGAGCGGGTCCCGGTGCTCGTCGTCAGCCGCTCGGGCGAAGTGCGCAGCGTTGAGTTCTTCGAGCGGGTAGTTGATCCGGCCGGAGCAAGGGTCCTGAGGCACTCAGAAGGTTCGCTGCGTTTCGACAACAGGATTGTTCACGCGCTGCTCGACTTCGGCGAGAAGGAACCGCTTGTGATCTCGGAACTGATCAAGTCCGACACTCTGCGCTTGGAGTCCGCGTCGCGCGAAGAAGAAAAGCTTCGCCGCGTGGATTATTTTATCGTCGAGGACAGTAAGGACTGAGAGGAAGTCGGAAGTCAGAGGTCGGAAGTCAGAAGTCAGAGATCAGAGATCAGAGGTCAGAGATCAGAGGTCAGAGATCAGTCAGCACTGATCTCTGACTTCTGACCTCTGACTTCTGACCTCTGACTTCTGACCTCTGATCTCTGACTGTGATGATCCGTTCGATCGAGTAGATCGGTTTGCCTTGCGACTCGAAATAAGTCCGGCTCAGCATCTCTCCGATCAAACCGGACGACACCAACTGCACTCCCGCCAGTATCAGCACCGCTCCGAGAAGCATCAGCGGGCCGTGCTTGTCGAACAAGTCGGTTCCGTAAACAACTTTGTCGATGATCATCCACACGTAGATCAACATTCCAAGCGTCGTGCTCAGCAAGCCAATCGGCCCAAAGAAGTGCAAAGGCCGCGTCACGTACTTGAGAAGAAACCGAATCGTCAGAAGATCAAACAACACTCGCACCGTCCGCGAAAGCCCGTAGTGTGAACGCCCGTCCGGACGCTCGATGTTCTTGATGGGTACTTCTACGATCGTTGCGCCGTTCCACGATGCAAGCGCCGGTATGAAGCGATGCATATCGCCGTAGAGTTTGATCTGCTTGATAGTGTCCTTGCGATAGACCTTGAACGTCGTGCCGAAGTCGTGAATGTCCACGCCCGACAGCTTCGACATCAGCCAGTTCGCTACGCGCGAGGGCGCGCGGCGGAGCAGAAAATTGTCCACTCGCTTCTTGCGCCAGCCGCTGACGATGTCGCATGCGGTCTCTTCGAAAGCCGCAAGCATCTGCGGAATGTCGGCCGGATCATGCTGCAGGTCTCCGTCCATCGAGATGATCACGTCGCCTTCGGCATAGTCGAAGCCCGCCGCGAGCGCGACGGTTTGCCCGTAGTTTCGCTTCAATCTAATTGCCACGACTCGCGGGTCGCTTTTCGCAAGCTCGATCAGCACCTGATTCGTCGAGTCCGTGCTGTGGTCGTCAATGAAGATGAACTCGACCGGCTCATAGCGGCCGGTCATCACCGCCGAGAGCTGTTGATACAACTCGCGCACGCTCTCCTGCTCGTTGTGAAACGGAACTACCACCGAGTATTTTGGGTTCTCTGCTTCATTCACCAACATCTTCACTACAGCTCCCCGTAGCTGATCAGTTCGATTCCCTGCTCTTCCGCAAGCCGCCTGAGGCTCGGATCGCTAAGCGCTTCAAGCTCGCGTTCTCGCTCGCGCTTGAGTCGCGTGTGCGCGCGCTCGAGGTCGTCATCGTATGCGCCCGGATGGCACATCAACTCGGCCGTCCCTTCTCCCAAGGACTCCATCATACTTCGAATCGCTGCGCTGTCCAGCATTCCTGTCAGCCCGACGCCAAAAAATCTGTCCGGCGTCCTAAGGCCATGCTCCCGCACGAGCCGCTTGAACTTTATGGCGCCCGGCTGGATCGCCGCGGACATTGCATACTGCTTCAAGTAGGCCCATTTCGACAGAGAGCTGAGCCGGGCCGGAGCGAAAACGCCTTCGAACGGATTTCGCACACACTTGATGCCGAACTCAGCAGCCACGCGCGCCAAAGCTTTCATAACCTGAGGGTGAGTGTGCGAGTGTTTGTGGGTGTCGAGATGAGTCGGCTCGATGCCGGCGCGCGCTACACGCTCGATCTGCGAGCGAAACTCGCGCGCGATCTCATCAGTCGAGACCGATCCCCGCGCGAGCTTGATCATCAACTGCGTAAGCGTCGCCGGCAGGGCTCCTTCGTCGTCCACCAGCGAGCGCACCTGGGACGGCTCAGCGACAGGCCGGCCGCCAACAACCGCCAGGTGACACCCGACTCCGAGACCGGGATTTGTGCGAACCAACTCGATGGCGTCTTCAAACGCTTCGCCGTTAGCCATGATAGTCGTGCTGGTAACGATGCCCGTCTTGTAGGCGCGCACAATGCCGGCGTTAACCCCCCGGGTGAATCCGAAATCATCTGCGTTGACGATGAGTCTCTTCATCAGCAATAACAAAAGGGGCCGCTGCTCTCACAGCGGCCCCGCAGCACGGAGGATAGTCGATGCCAAAGGTCAGTCGGCTTTCTTGCGAATGAACGCAGGAACGTTGATGTCTTCGCGCCGGAGGGGGTCAGCACCGGACCCCGGAATGGAAATTGGCCCGGTAACGCGGCCCTCGGACACGGCCGGTTGCGAGGCCGCAAAAGCTCGTGAGGGTTCCACCGCGGCCACCGCCTTATCGAAGCCGGTGGCGATTACAGTTATTTTCATTTCGTTGGTCAGCCGCTCATCGAGCACCGCGCCGAAGATTATGTTGGCGTCGGGGTCAGCCGAATCGTGAATTATGGACATCGCTTCGTTCACTTCGAACAGAGTGAGATCGGCGCCGCCGCTGACGTTCACGAGCAATCCCTTTGCGCCCTCGATTGAAGCTTCCTCGAGCAGCGGACTCGAGATCGCTCGCTGAGTCGCTTCGATCGCGCGATTTTCGCCGGTAGCCGAGCCTGTACCCATCAAGGCTATCCCCATCCCTTCCATGATCGCTTTCACGTCGGCGAAGTCGACGTTGATCAGCCCGGGCACGGTGATGATGTCGGATATGCCCTGCACTGCTTGAAGCAGCACGTCGTCGACCATCCTGAACGATTCCTGAAAACGCGTACCTTTGGGCACAGCGTTGAGCAAGCGCTCGTTCGGAATCGTGATAACCGTGTCCACACACTCGCGCAGTTCGTTCAGGCCTTGCTCGGCTTGCCGCTGCCGGCGGCGGCCCTCGAATCTGAAAGGTTTGGTCACGACTGCGACGGTCAGCGCGCCAAGCTCAGTGGCCAGGCTGGCAATGATCGGCCCGGCA
>JBGQGO010000053.1:0-16030 GCA_041497455.1 Blastocatellia bacterium
AAATCATCACAAATTTACCCGGGGCGGGCGCTCTGGAACGCCTTGTTTTTATTTTCTCTGCGTTCCTGGGCCCCCTCTGCGGCTACATCTTCCCGCCAGCTAGAAGTGCAGCAGGAGTTCAGCAATCGATTCGAGATGAATGTCAGGTTGTTCATTGAGTAGGTGTTTGCTCGTGGGATAAGCGCTCCGAACAGCGACCGTGAACACCTGCGCGCGCTTGCCCATCTGCACATCTTCGGGCGCGTCGCCGATGTAAGAACATGCGTCGGGCGCGCTGGCCAGTAGCTGCATAGCCTTCTCCAATCCTTCGGGGTGCGGCTTCTTATTGACGATGTGCTCATTGCAAATCACCGCTTCAAACCGTGAGCTCAAGCCCAGTTGATCAATCTCGCGGGTCACTCTTCGCTCGGTGCCGCTTGTTACAATCCCGAGACGATAGCCTCTGGACTGAAGCTCGAGGATTGTTGCGCCCGCCCCTTCCACCAGCTTCGGCGGCTGCTCGCCATAATGCTGAAGCCACAGCTCGTCGGCGGTGTTCCATTTCTCCTTAGGAAGGTTCAGCGCTTCATACATCGCGTACCAGTTTGGAGAGTAGCGGGCTTCGTAGAACTCCTGAGTGAACGCAATTCCCAGGTCATCGAAGGTCTTCTGAAACGCGAGCCGCCCCGCGCGGGCGGAGTCGAAGAGCGTTCCGTCCCAGTCGAACAGCAAGGTGGTGATTGAACCCGTGCGATTATTCACTAACGGCGCCTCGCTTACTCCCCAGGTTGCTCCTTCGCTCAGACCTCCTAAAAACTCTTAGGGTTCTTCAGGCTTGTCGCCTCAACGACCTGACGAATGGAATCGATGACCAACTCGGGTTGATCGCGATGAATCAGGTGACCGCTCTTTTCGGCAAAGACATGTTTGCCTCGGCTTGACCGCCGCGCAAGGTCCTCTTGCAGGTTGATGCGCAGCTCTTCTCCCCTGGGCGCCAGCGAGCGCAACTGAGGCGGGTAATCGTCGGGATTGTAAGATGCCCTCCCGCGTGACAAGACAATGAGCGGCATACGCGTGCGCCAATTTGCGGCTTCCATCTCAGCGTTGCTCTTCTCCAAGTCGATTTGCTCACCGCCCAGGAGTCTTCTACCTCCGGCAGCCTCCATCTCTCTTCTAGTTTCCGGTGGCGTCATCGCGAGCCACCTCACCGTTTCTTCCTCGTGGACCGAATCGACCAGCACCATGCCGGCTACATCTCTTGGATAGAGGCTGGCATACATACGCACGATGAGTCCGCCAAAAGAATGACCCACCAACACGAGGGGGCCGGTCACCCCTGATTTAGAAAGCAGGAGGTGCAATTCTCGAGCGATCTGTGAATTGCTGAGAGAAACATTCTGGAACTACTATCATAATCGGTAAGGCAGCAAGCCTGTCGGACAATTGGGTCATGCGGGTTCTCTGTTAACGGCGGGCCCGCGAATCAACTGGCTGCTCGTAAGCTTTAGGTTGGGACACGACCTGCCCGTCATTGATGGACTCAATCTGAGCACGGACCCTGAGTATGAGCCGGTGGACGCCGCGTAAGCGAACGCAAGGGCACAGCCTTGGAGCTAGCAGTTTGCGTCTGTCGGTATTAAACTATGAGCACTGTGAAAGCCTACGAAGAGATAATAGAGTTTATTGCGGCGGGCACTACTCCGGATACTGTTGTTTCGTTTCGTCCATCGCCAGCAACAAAAACGCGCGTTTCAGAGTTGATCCATCAAGAGAAGACGACTGGCCTTTCGTCCGAAGAAAAATCCGAATTGGACAACTACATGCAGTTGGAACACCTGATGAGATTGGCGAAGGCGCGGGCTCATCGTTACGTCTCCAATGAGTAGCTACGTCGGCGGGCAACTCCGGGCTCTGGTCGCAAATCGGGCGGAACGTCTTTGCGAGTATTGCCTGATCCACGAAGATGACACATTCTTCGGTTGCGAACTCGATCACATCATCAGCTTGAAACACTCCGGGCCCACGGAAGCTGAGAACTTGGCTTACGCGTGCCCTTTTTGCAATCGCTACAAAGGAAGCGATATTGCCTCCGTATCGAGGGAGACCGGAGAATTGGTAAGGTTCTTCAATCCAAAGACGGATCTATGGGCCGATCATTTTCGACTAAACGGAAGCCTGATTGAACCACTGACGATCATTGGTGAGGCAACTGCTCGAATCCTGAAGTTCAACGAGAGCGAACAAGTCTTGGAACGTGAAACGCTGATTGCAATCGGACGATATCCCTCTGAGCCAGCATCGATTCGGATGCGGAAGTAGCTTGTGATGCGTATCCGGGGCCCGGCCGTTTCCACGGAAGAGACCTACGGGTCGCCGGTTCTCCCAGGGCTCGCCGACTCGCCCCTGGGCTACAAGCTGTCGCCCGCTACGAGGGTTGTGCTCGGTCTCGGGCTCTCAAGGGTATTGGTAGAAGAACGGCTTTAGCCCGCTTGGGACCGAATTCGGTTTCAAATAGATCAAGTTGTCGCGCTTTGCCCGGTCGTCGAGCAGACTATCGCGAACGAACGTTGTCAACTGTCGCAGTTCGTCAGCCGTGAGGTCGATTGGCGTCGCGAGGATAGGATCGACTCTCGCGAGCACTGGTTCGATCGGGCCGAGCCGGTTCAGGTCCTTTGCAATCTTTTCGGCGCGCGGGTCATAGTTGCGCGCCGAAGCGAACACATTCAAGTGGTGCGCAATCGCGGTTCTTACGCGCGTAAACGCGCCGTTGTGAAAGAAGGTCGGCTGAGCCCCGATGTTGCGCAACGGCGACGTGCGGAACTTGTAGCGATCCGCCGGGTCGTGGGTCACTTGCTCGTAGCCGTAGTCTTCATCGGCGCCCGGTCCGTCGAACGTCGCGTTGGTGGTTTGCGGAGCGAGTTGTGGCACGGCTATCACGTGCGGAGCGAAGTCGCTGAACATCTCGTTTGACCCGCCCGAGACCGAGTGACACTCAACGCAGCGGGCCTTGCCAAAGAAAAGCAAGGCGCCACGCTTTTCGTCGTCGCTCATCGCGGTTTGCTGGCCGCGAGCGTATTGGTCAATCGGCGCGTTTGCGTAAACAAGCGTCAATTCGTACTCGGCAATCGCGTTGGCGATCATGTCGAAATTGATTGGCGCTCCCGCACTCACTTCCGGATAGACCTTGGCGAACATTCTTCGGTAACGGGCGATCGCATCGACGCGGCTTGCCAGCTCAGCTCGGATCGCGAAGCTGTCGCCGTTGAACTTGAAACCCGCCATCTCGGCCCGATCCTGGACCGGCATACAGGCTTGCGCCGCCAGCAGGTGCGAAAAATGCGACATGCTCAGCCCCTCGGGCTCCGGCAGCCGAAACCCCGCGCTGTTGTCGAACGGGTCGCCCGACAGCGACTCGAACCGCGAGTTCCACATCACCTTCGGATAGAACGCGGCGTTGAGGCTCGTGGGTGAGCGCCGCCGATTACGAGGCCCCGACCGGCTGGGTCCAACAAGCCCGTTGCTGTTGATGCCGACGGCGATCGATTGCGTGTCAGCGTAGCCGGTCGTCGGCGAGTGACAGGCCGCGCAGGCGTTGTCCTTTGTTATGCTGAGTATTGCATCGTAATAGAGCAGGTGCCCGGCATCGGCGAGCTTATGGTTTATCGGCCGGCCCAGCCGCGCTTCGACCGTCGACTCGATTTTTCCCGTAAACCCCTGACTGGCAAGAATTGCGTTAAGCTGCTGGTCCAGACTGTCATCGCTGCGCACGCTCCGGGGAGTAAAGCTAAACAAGAGGAATGCGCATATGAATATTAACAAGGTCCACAATTTCATCTGTATCGTTCGCGATCGCATTTTCGCTCCTTACGGTAAAGTTTGAGGCTTATCAGACCGCGCCCGAGCGGGCGCAGACTCTCACTGCGGAGGGGGAAGCGCGATCTTACACGAGGCGCGATTGGTTGCGCTGTGACAGCCGTCACATCTGCTTCGGATTCTCTGTTTCATGATGTAACAACTAAGGGAGGGAGCAAGAGCCAAGCAGCCTGGTTACTGTCGTGGCCGAAGTGGTGACGGTTTGCCGTCTTTAAGAGCGGGAATCGCGCTATTCCCTGGGGCGCTCCAGTAACGCGATGATGCGAAGCGGGCCGCCGCTGCCGCCTCTGATCTTCATCGGCATCGCGATCACCATCGCGACCTTTGCCTCTAGCCGATCGAGATTGGCGACGTTCTCGAACGCCGGAATGTCTTGTCCCATCAGAATCCGATGGCTCTCAAACAACTTAGACTGACCATAGTCTATGCTTGCGGTGTCCAGACCGATCGCCTTGATCTTGCGGTTCCCGGTCAACCAGCGAGCCGCTTCCGGCGCAAGCCCGGGGAAGTGAAGCTCGGCGACCGCTTCGGCGCCGCGCTTATCAGTGCCGAGGTATTTCATCCGATCGTTCCAGTACTCGGACCAGCCGGTCCGGAGCAGCACGATCGAGTCGTCCGGGATTCTGCCGTTTTGCGTCTCCCAGGTCTCGAAGTCTCCGACTTTGACTTGATAGTCGCGATCCGCCTTCGCCTTCGCCGATACGTCCACTTTGATCGCTGGACCGATTAGCCGGTCGAGCGGAATCTGATCGACCGTGTCGTGGCCCTCCGCGAAATGAACGGGCGCGTCAATGTGAGTCCCGCCGTGCTCGGCTGCGCTGAACTGGTAGGCCGAGTAGTAATAACCTTTGTCGGTGATTCCGGCCGATACCGTGTCCAGTTTGAACGGCTCGGCCGTCGGCCAGTAGACGGTATCGGCGGCGAAGTCGTGCGACAGGTCAACCCAGTGGCCCGAGCTTAAAACATCCTGCGCCGTCGGGGCCTGGCGGGTCGAGCAGCCAGATAACAGCAGGCAAGAGAGAATCACGATGATTGTCAGCGTCTTCACGATTACACACCTCCGAGGCGGATATCGTTTGTCTTCAGGCGGCCACACGCCGCGTCACAAGCGTCGCCGCGACCGGCGTATCGCGTCAGGTGGCAGATTATCACAAAGAGCGCGGATAGGAACTCTCTGAGGTGAGTTATCTTCGGCGTTGGTTTCACCGCACAGACGCAGAGGACGCGAAGGCGACGCAGAGAAAGTCCTTCTCGCCGGGATACTACCGGCATTCGGTTCACTAGCGTGACTGTGTAGTTGAGCCCCGCCGAGAGATTCGCAAACGAATAGTCCCCGCTCGCGTTTGTCTGGCGTCCACGTGTAATTCCCCTGCGCTTCAGTTTGCACTGTTCCACCTCTGGACTGTCGCTGTCGCCCCGCCGCTAATCGACACGCTCGTTGATATCGGATTCCCGGCTGTGTCTTTGATCGTGCCGCTGATCACGAGCGGCGCGGGACCGGAGAAGTCAAGCGTCTCGTTCTGCGTTAGGGACGGAAACTCAAAGCTAGATGGCGAGAAAACGAATGAACCCCGCTGGGCAGAAAGAATGAAGTGACCGCCTGGCACGAGACCGCCAATCGAATAGTTGTCGGCGGCATCGGTATGAACCGTCCGGTTGAACGTTCCGCTGATGGACACCGCGACGCCGGTCAGGGGATTATTCAGGTTATTCGTCACCTGTCCGGTAATGCCAAAGCTCTCCTGGCCCATTCCGATCTTCAGCACGAAGGCATCGCTTGATCCGCCAATCTTCGATCGGAGCGCGCCCGTCGTAGCAGGAAGATCAGACGAGTAGGTAACGCCGGCCGCGTTAGACGGCGTTGACCGCGTCCAGTGCGATGCCATTGCCCGAGTCCTCGCCGGCGCCGCCCCAGTACGTCGAGTACTCGAGCGTGCCGCCGGAAGGGCTGAGCTTAGTCAAGAAAGCATCCGCCGCTCCGCCCTCAAAGTGACTCTGAAGCGCATCCGCGCTGACTGGAAAGTTGGCTGATGTAGTCGAGCCGGCAACATGAGCGCTGCCGTTCGCGTCGACTGCAATCGCGTAGCCGCGGTCATCACCATCGCCTTCGAGGAACTTCGAGTAGACCACTCCACCCTGCGTGTCCAGCTTGGTCACAAATGCGTTGTAACCTAGGCGCGCGCCGAAATGTGCTCACCAAACGTGGACGGGTAATTGATCGAATGCGTTTCCCCTGTGACATATTGCTAACGGACCCCTGCGCACCAAAAAGCGGCGTCAACGCACAGAGGGCCGCCGCAGTCCAAATAAGGCCGCCGCAGTCCAAATAGGCTGCGGCAGGTGGATCGTTCATACGCAGCCTACACGCATAGTTTCGTCATTCGTATCGCAGCGCAATCATCGGATCGACCTTCGTCGCTCGCCTCGCGGGCAGATAGCAAGCCAACAGCGCGACCGACGCCAGCAACAACGAGATCGCAACGAAGGTTACGGGATCTGTCGCGCTCACTCCGTAGAGCAAACTCGCCATCACGCGTGTCAGCCCGAAAGCAGCCCCCAACCCGATCACTATTCCAATCAGGGTGAGCGCCATTCCTTGCCTCACCACCAGCGTGAGCACATGCGAAGCCTGCGCGCCCAACGCCATTCTCACGCCGATCTCGTGAGTGCGTTCCGACACGCCGTAAGACATCACACCGAAGATCCCCACCGCCGCCAACAGCAACGCCACCGCGGCGAAGACGCCCAGCAACAATGCGCTGAAGCGCGCCCGCGACACCGAGTCCGAAAGCAGTTGTTCCATCGTGCTTACGTCGGCGATCGGCTGGTCCTTGTCCAACGCGAGAACTTCCCGGCGCACTGCCTCGGCAAGGGCGAGCGGCTCGGATTCCGCTCGCACCACCAGCGTCAGCCCCGAGTAGGCCAGCTCCGGATAAGGCCAGTAGGTCATCGCTCTCGCCGGAGTCTCCAACCCAACGTGCCTGACGTCGCGAACCACCCCGATGATCTCGCTCGGAACGTTCTCGTTCTTCATCGCGATCCTCACGCGATGGCCGATCGGGTCTTCGCCCGGAAAAAAGTCGCGCGCCATCGTCTCGTTGATCATCACGACGTGCGATTCCTGCGTCTGCTCTCGCTCGGTGAAAGTCCGCCCCTGCAACAACGGAATGCCCATCGTCCGGAAGTAGCCGCCATCGACTACGCGCACGTCGCCCACCAACTGCTGGCCGGGAGGCGGGGCGGGGCGGCCCTCTATGTCTATACTGGTCGCTGCGCCTCCGCCGGTGAACGGCAAGTAGCTGATCGCGCCTGCTGAGCGAACTCCGGGCAGCGCCTGCACGCGCTCGGCAAGTTGCTTGAAGAAGGCGATGCGTTGAGGGTCCTGACCGTACTTCGAGACGGGCAGCAGGAGCCTGACGGTGAGAAGGTTATTCGCGTCAAAGCCCGGATCGACCGACTGCAATCGGGCGAAGCTCCGGATCATCAAACCCGCGCCGATCAGCAACACTAGCGCCAAAGCGACTTCGACAACGACGAACACGTTGCGCCACCGATGACTGCGCCGGCCGGTCGCCGCGCCTCTGCCGCCTTCTTTCAACGACTCGTTCAGGTTCGGCCGCGACGCTTCGAGCGCCGGCGCCAGACCAAACAACACTCCCGTCAAAACCGAAACCGCCATTGTGAACCCGAGCACGCGATAGTCGATGCCAACATCTTTCAACCCCGTCAGGTCTTTGGGGGCGAGCGCCAGCAGCAAGTCCACTCCCCACATCGCCAGCCACAGACCCAGCGCGCCTCCAAGCGCCGCGAGCACCGTAGCCTCGGTTAGCAACTGGCGAACGATTCTCCCGCGCCGAGCGCCAAGAGCGGTGCGAATCGCTATCTCTCTCTGCCTCGTCGCCGCCCGCGCAAGTAGCAGGTTCGCGACGTTCGCGCAGGCGATCAACAATACGAAAGCGACCGCACCCAACAACACAAGCAACGCGGGACGGATCGCGCCGACAAGCTGGTTTTGCAACGGTACGAGGTTCACGCCCCAACCGGTGTTGAAGTCTACGTACTGCTCTTCGAGATGCCCGGCGATCCCGTCCATCTCAGCTTGCGCCTGCGCGAGCGTCACTCCCGGCTTGAGGCGCGCGATCGCGGTCATATACCGGCCGCGGCGAACACGCGAGTTTGGGCTGAAGGTCGCCGGCATCCACAGCTCAGCCTGTTTTCCGGTGAGCGAGCCCTGCTTGATCAGCAACTGAAGATCTGGCGGCGCGATGCCGACTACTGTGAAGTCCTGGCCGCTGAGCTTGATGGTCTTGCCGATTATTGCGGGGTCACCACCGAAACGGCGCTTCCATAAACCCTGGCTCAACACGACTACCTGATCGTGTCCCGCTTCGCCCTCTTCCGGTGTGAAGGTGCGGCCGAGTGTGGCGCTGACGCCGAGCAGATCGAAGAAGTTTGCCGACACGACTTGAGTGGGCAATTCCTCCGGATCGTCAACGCCGGTCAGGTTCGCGCGATAATCGAACAGCGCCGCCATGGAATCGAAGACCGTGTTCTGGTCGCGCCAGTCGAGGTAGTTGGCGGGCGAGATGACATTCTGATCGCGGCCTCGCGTGCGGTTGTTTTCCCAGACAATCACCAAACGGTCTGGATTCCGGAAGGGAAGCGAGCGAACCAGCACAGCGTTCACCACGCTGAAGATTGCAGTGTTGGCGCCGATACCCAGCGCCAAGGCGATGACAGCGACCAGCGTGAACCCCGGGCTCTTCGCAAGCATGCGGGCCCCGTACTTCAAGTCTTGCCAGAGTGCTTCCATTTTAGTTCCCTCACTGTTTGATGGTCAGGAATTCATAGTTCAGGGTTCAGGGTTCAACAATCAACGCCAAACCCGGAACCACGAACCCGGAACTTGGACCCTATTCGTATCGCAGCGCGATCATCGGATCCACTTTGGTCGCGCGGCGAGCGGGTACGTAACACGCGAGAACGGCGACCAGCATCAGCAGTCCTGCAACTCCCAAAAACGTCAGCGGGTCGGTCGGGCTCACCTGGAACAGCAAGCTTTGCATCACCCGTGTCAACGCCAACGCGCCAATCAGTCCGATGCCCGCGCCCGCCAGCGCCAGTCTCATGCCCTGACCCACAACCATCGTCAGAACGTCACGCGGCTGCGCTCCGAGCGCCATTCGCACGCCGATCTCATGAGTGCGCTGGGCAACCGAGTATGCAATCACGCCGTAGATTCCAATCGCGCCCAGCCCTAGCGCTACAACGGCGAACGTGGCGAGCAGAATCAAATTGAAGCGCGGGCGCACGATGGCTGTTCCGATTATTTGCTCCATCGTTCTGACTTGTGTGATAGGAATGTCAGGATCGGCAGCCCTTACTTCCTCTCGGATCGCATTCGTCAAACTCGCGGGATTGCCCGTTGTGCGAACCATCAGACCCATCGACACTGATTGACCCAGCCGACCCATTGAAACTGCCTGCTGGGGCAACGGAACATAGACGTCCTGACGAGTGTCACCGCTGAGCGTTCGGTTTTTCGCGTCGGCCACTACGCCGACGATGGTCATGTACTGCGAAGTTGCCCGCTCGGGCGGCGCGTCGAGCAAACGCAGCCGCTTGCCGATCGGGTCCTCATCGGGCCACTGTCTGCGCGCCAGCGTCTCGTTGACGACCGTCACATTGGGCGAACCTTCCCGGTCGAACTCTGCAAAGTAACGGCCGCTGATCAAACGCTGGCCCATCGTCTGAAAGTACTCGGGGCTGACCACCCGAAAGTCGGTGTTGTAGCGCGCGACCTCGAGTTCAAACGGACGACCTTCGATCTGGATGATCGTGTCGCTGTTGCCGCCGCCGATGGGAACGCGATCCGAGACGGCGGCCGACTGCACACCGGGAAGCGATTGAAGCCGGGTCGTCAGTCCTTCGTAAAGACTGGCCACCTGCTGGTTGCGCCCGTAGCGCGTGGCAGGCGGCGACAACCGCATCGTCAGCAGGTGTTCCGGATTGAAGCCGGTAGGTACACGTTGAAGCCCCCAGAAGCTGCGCAGAAGCAAACCGGCGCCGATCAACAGTACTAACGCCAGAGCCGTCTGCGTTACGACCAGCGACTTGCGCAACCAGCCGCGGCTCTGGGCATTCGAAGTTCGGCCGCCTTCCTTCAGCGTCGAGATCAGATCAGTCCTGGCCGCCTGAAGCGCGGGGGCCAGACCGAACAGAACGCCAGTGAACAAGGATGCTAGGAGTGTAAACAGCATAACGCGTGAGTCGAGACCGATCTCTTCAATTCGCGGAATGTTGCCGGGGTTGATCGCAACCAGCGCATCAAGTATCCATCTGGCGAGCAGCAATCCGGCAGCGCCGCCGGCGGCGGCGAGCACAAGGCTTTCAACCAGCAGTTGCCTGACGATTCGCGAGCGGCTCGCGCCGAGAGCTGTCCGAACGGCGATCTCCTTTTGCCGCGCTTCGCTTCGAGCCAGCGAAAGGTTGGCGACATTCGCGCACGCGATCAACAGCACCGCTGCAACCGCGCCCAGCAGCACCAGCAGTGCAGTACGCACGTCACCGGCTATTGCCGTGTGCAGGGGAGTGAGGTACGAGCTGAAGCTTCCATCGGTCGGATAGAAGGTAGGATTTTCGGCCATCACACGGCCAATGATTGCCTTCGTCTCGTCTTGCGCCTGATCGAGCGTGACACCGTCGCGCAACCGCGCAATTGTCACCAGGCCGTGACTGCCGCGATTGAGATTGCCAGGGTTGAAGCCGTAACCAACCCAGACATCGGCGGAAGCCGCAAACTGGAGTTCGATTGGCGATTTGAAGCCGGAAGGCAGCACGCCCGCAATCGTGAAGTTGGCGCCGCTGAGCGTCACCATCTGTCCAACCGCGCGCGGATCTGCGCCGAATCGTCTCTTCCAAAACCCGTCGCTCAGAATGACGACATTGTTCTTACCAACCAGATCCTCGTCGAGCGCGAAGCCTCGCCCGAGTGCGACGCTTATGCCGAGCAGCTCAAAGTAATTCGATGAAACTACTGCTCCCTGCACGCGCTCCGAATCGCCGCTGCCCGTCAGTGTGAAATTAGCTCCGTTGCTGATGGCGATTTCAGCGAGGCTCTTGTCTTCGCCGCGCAGGGTCATGTACTCGAGTTCACTCAGACCGTCGCGCGGAAAGTCCGGAAAGGAATCGAAAGCGGCCACTAGCCGCTCCGGCTTGTCATAAGGCAGCGGGCGCAGCAACACCGAGTTTACGACGCTGAAGATCGCGGTGTTAGCTCCTATGCCTAACGCCAACGCGATGACGGCTACTACGCTGAACGCCGGCCTTTTGATGAGCGTTCTGAAACCGAACTTCAGGTCCGCGATTATTGATTCCATATCAGCCTCCCATTGGCGATTGGCGATTGGCGATTGAAAGACAAAGCGCGATCAGTTCGCAATCGGCAATCGGCAATCAGATCATTCGTAGCGCAGCGCAACCATCGGATCGACTTTCGTCGCTCGTCTCGCTGGAAGGTAACAAGCCAGCAGCGCGACCGAAGCGAGCAGCAGCGAGATCGCTGCGAAGGTCATCGGGTCGCTCGCACTCACTCCATACAGCAAGCTCGACATCACCCGCGTCAATGCGAACGCTACGGCCAGTCCGATCGCCACGCCGATCAGCGCCAGCATCAAGCCTTGCCTCACGACAAGCGCGAGCACGTCTCGTTGCTTCGCGCCCAACGCCATGCGTATGCCTATCTCGTGCGTGCGCTCAGTCACCGAATACGACATCACCCCGTAGATTCCCACCGACGCGAGAATCAAAGCCACGCCGGCGAACACCCCAAGCAGCAAAGTGTACAGCCGGGGTTCGGCCACCAGAGCGGACAAATGGTGCTCGACGGTGTCGGCGCCGGAAACCGGAAGGTCCTTGTCGACTTCCCAGATCGCCTGCTGCAAGTCTTTCTTTAAGCTCATCGGGTCGCCGCTCGACGCGCGAATCACCAGCGCCGCTCCGAACCAGGGTACCTGCTGATATGGGACATATACCTCAGGGTTTGTCGGTGAGCCCAATTCCTCTTGTTTGATGTCCGTCGATACGCCGACTATCTCGCGCACCAGTCTGCGCCCGAGGTACCCAAGCACAATCTTCCTTCCGAGCGGACTGCCATCCGGGAAGTACCGCCGCGCAAGTGTCTCGTTGACGATGGCCACGCCCGGCGCTCGGCCGTTGTCGCGATCATCGAAGTCGCGGCCCGCGCGAATCTGCGCTTTCAGCACATTGAAGTAGTCCGGCGCGATCGAGCTGTAACGAACGGTCGCGTCACCGGTGGGCAATGGATCGCCCTCGATGTTGAATTGAAAATTGAGAAGGCCGAACCAGGCTTCCGAGCTCAACGTGACGCCCTCAGCGCCGTGCACCTGAGAAACCTGTTCGAGCAGCCGCTTGTAGAAGCGCGCTTTGGCTTCGTCGTTCGGATATCTCGAGAATGACGCTGGGACCCACATCGTCAGCAAGCCGTTCGGGTCGTAGCCGAGATCAACGCGCCTCAATCGAACGAAGCTTTGAACCAGCAAGGCCGCGCCGATCAGCAGCACTAGCGCGACCGCGATTTCACCAATGATCAATGCACTGCGCGTGCGCTGGTGACCGGCGCCCGAGGCGCGGCCACCTTCTTTAAGCCACTCGCTCACATCCGGCCGCGACGCCTGCCAGGCCGGAACCAATCCGAAGACTATCCCGGTCAACACCGAGATCGTAAGCGTAAAAAACATCACCGCGCGATCGATGCGAATCTCAACAGGAAGCTGAAACGCTTCCTTGGAGGGCAGAATCCCGATGAGCAGATCCAGGCTCCACGCTGCGAGCAGCAATCCCACTGCTCCTCCCGCAAGCCCGAGCAATACGCTCTCGGTCAGCAACTGCCGCATCAGTCTCGCACGGCCCGCTCCAAGCGCGAGACGAATCGCCATCTCTTTGCGTCGTGATGCGGCGCGCGCAAGCAGCAGGTTCGCGACGTTTGTGCACGCGATCAGCAGCACGCAACCAACCGCACCCAGCAACACGAACAGCGCGGTGCGCGTGCCGCCTATCAAACTGTCTCGCAACGGAGTCAGGTGCGCGCTCCAGCCTTTGTTTGCTTGCGGGTACTCGGCTTCCAAACGACTGGCGATTGTTTTGAGTTCGGCCTGCGCGCTCTCGAGCGTCTGATCGGGATTGATCCGCCCGACAACACTGAAATAGCGATTGGAGCGGTTTCGCATCTCGCCTGAGTTTCGCGCGAGCGGAGTCCACACTTCGGCGTAGCTTGGAAACTTGAAGTTGGGCGGCATAACTCCGATCACGGTCGTCCCGCCTTCCTCGCTTTTGAAAGTCTTGCCAACTACCGACGGATCTCCGCCGAAGCGCCGCATCCATAGCCTATGACTCAGGATGACCGTGTCGGGCGCATTGAGCTGCCCGTCTTCGGACGTGAAGACGCGGCCGAGCAGTGGCTGCACACCGAAAGTTTGAAAGAAATTGAAGGACACCCGCGCACCGGGGAAAACGTCAGGCTGATCTACGTCCATCAAGCTGAAGCCACCGCCGCCTGAGAGAGCAGCGAGTTGCTCGAATGCCTGGCTCTGGTCTTTCCAGTCCCAGAAATCCGCTGGCGACACGCCGCTGATCTCACGTTGCGCGTTCAGCGAATTGACCGACTCTGCCGAGATCAGCCGCGCCGGGTCGGCATACGGCAACGGTCTGAGCATCACCGCATTGACCACGCTGAAGATCGCGCTGTTAGCGCCGATGCCGAGCGCAAGCGCCACCACGGCAACTACCGTGAAGCCCGGCCTCTTGAGCAGCATTCTGAATCCGTATCGTAAGTCTCTAAGCAGAGTGTCCATCAGGTTCCTCCACGGTTCAGGGTTCAAGGCTCAGGGGGTAGAGTTCCGGGTTCGGGATTCCGGGTTCAGAGTTCAAATCCGGAGCCAAACCCTGAACCACGAACCCGGAACTCGGAACCCTGAACCCGGAACCCTGAACTCGGAACCACGAACCTATTCGTATCGCAGCGCGACCATCGGATCGATCTTCGTCGCGCGGCGAGCCGGCACGAAACAGGCTGCCAGAGCCACTCCTGTCAGGAGCAACGAAATTCCGAGGAAGATCACCGGATCGGTCGCGCTCACCCCGAACAGCAGGCTCGCCATCAATCGCGTCAGCGCGAAAGCTACGATCCCGCCGATCCCCACGCCGCTTGCGATCAGAACCGCTCCCTTCTTCAGCACCAGCCCGAGGACGTCGCGCGGCGCCGCGCCCAGCGCCAATCGCACTCCGATTTCCGGCGTCTGCTGCACGACAAGATAGGAAAGGACGCCGTAGATCCCAAGCGAGGCGAGCAGCAACGCCAGCCCGGCGTACCCCGACAACAAGATCATTCCCAAACGGCGCGACCCCGTCTCTTTGGTCAACAGCTCTTCCATCGTTGCAATGTTCGAGACCGGTTGATCCGGATCGACAGTTCGAATTACCTCGCGCACCGCTGAAACCATGTTCATTGGATCCCGGGCCGTACGAACAACCAGATCGCGCGGTCCGTACCACGGGTGCGAAGAGATCTGGCGATACGGCAGATACATTTCGGCTTTCACGGGGACATCCATGCCCATCTGCCTGACATCGGCGACTATTCCCACAATCGTCACCCACGGCGCATTCGGCACTCCCAGCTTGAACCGCTTCCCCAACGGATCTTCATTGGGCCAATACTGCGCCATTGCCTCGTTGACGATCGCGACCGGCAATGATTGTTGACCGTCGCGGTCATCGAAGTAACGACCCGCCCTGAGACTGATCCCCATCGTCTGAAAGTAAGCCGCGCTTATCTGCCGGTGAATGGCGTTCGTAACGAAGCCGGGTTCCGGTTGACGGCCTTCGATTGTGAAACCGTTCGCGCCGCCCTTCCATGCCAGGGGCACTGAGGTGGTGTAGCCCGCGGAGACAACACCAGGCAGCGCGCTCACCCGTTCCAGCACCTGGTCGTAGAAGGCGACGCGCCGGGCATGCTCTTTTGTCACATACTCGCTCAGATCGCGGTACTTGTTGTCGGGCAGAGTCGTTCTCAGCGTCAACAATTTCTCCGGCTGAAAGACCGAATATTGACCGCGCAGATTGAAGACGGTTCGAATCATCAGTCCGGCGCCAATCAGCAGCACCAGCGCCAGCGCGACTTCGGCTACAACGAATGCGCTGCGCACCTTGTGCCCCGCGGCGCCGGAACTCGTGCGCCCGCCGCCTTGTTTCAAGGCCTGGTTAAGATCGATCTTCGATGCTTGTAGCGCCGGCGCCAATCCGAAAGCGATCCCGGTGAGCAGGGAAACCACCAGCGCATAACCGAGCACCGGCAGATCGATCGTCAAGCCGGTAGAAAGCACCATCTCTGCGGGGATGAGTTGCTTCAGCAACGTGAAGCTCCACACCGCGACCAACAAGCCGAGCGCGCCGCCCACGCCGGCAAGCAAAGTGCTTTCCGTCAGCAACTGCCGGATGATCCGTATGCGGCTCGCCCCCAGCGCCGTCCGCACAGCGATCTCCTTGCGGCGGGCCGCGGCGCGCGACAGCAAAAGGCCGGCGATGTTAGCGCAGGCAATCAGCAGCACGAATCCGACCGCGACCAGCAACACGATAAGCGGTTGACGGACCTTTCCCGCCAGTTGTTCGCGCATCGACACGACCGCTGATTTCAAGTTTTCGGCGTCGTCCGGGTAATCGTGCGCGATGCGCTGCGTGATCGTCAGGATGTCCGTCTGCGCCTGTTCGACCGAAACGCCGGGCTTTGTTCGCGCGACGATCGTCAGATAATGATTGTCACGATCGGCGAGCTGCTGCTGGTTGAGTGCTACGGGAACCCACACGCCGATGTCCCCCTGCAAAAACTGAAAGCCCGGCTGCATCACGCCCACCACGGCGTATTTCTCGCCGTTGAGCAAGACGTCGCGACCGACGATAGCCCGATCACCTCCGTAACGTCCCTGCCACAATCCGTAGCTGAGTATCGCTACCTTGACCGCGCCCGGTTTATCTTCCTCAACAGAAAAGTTTCGCCCAATGACCGGTTGAATCCCGAGCAACGGAAAGAAATTGGCGGTCACTCCGTGAGCAAGAATCCTCTCCGGCTCGCCGTCGCCTGTGAGATTGAAGTTCTTCCAAT
>JBGQGO010000054.1:0-16008 GCA_041497455.1 Blastocatellia bacterium
AGACAATGATAGACCTGGTGAGGCTTCCGGACTTCTCACTCGTTATCTTCTGATGTCACCCAAGGCGGCCGACTCCGACCGCGTCCGGCTGCGGATCGAAGACTTGAATGCCCTGGCTGAACTGCCCGAACAAAAAGGCGCCCAGGTCCGCACCATTTACTCATCGGCGTCCCGCTCACTCGAAGAGCGCAAGTACGATCGCGCCCTGACGGAGTTTCAAAAGGCTGCCTCCACGGACCCCAGCTTTGCACCCACCCAGTGGAGATTGGCCCTGCTGTATGAATCCATGGGCAATGTAAAACTGGCGCAACAGTACTTCAATCGGTTTCGTGAACTGGAATCCGACGCGACCGCCCGAGACGCAGCAGGCCTGCACCTCGAAACCATCGAGATCAAGCGTGAGACATATGACAAGGAGGTCGATGCGGCCGAAGGCATTCTCTCAGAATTGCTCAATCGAGCAATGAACCTGACCTTCAACGGAATGGACGACCGATCCGCCCTGTACAAACAACGCGCCAAGGCGACCAAAAAGCTCTATAAGAAAAACCAACACCTGGATCGTGTGGGAGGTTTCTCAATTCCCTTTGCCTATGCCAAGCAACAGTTGACTGAGGCCGGCGATCACCTCGCGACGGCACTCGCGCTGTTCCCGCTGGGCGCCGAAGCCAACGAACTAATGGGTCTGGTTTTCCTCCAGGCTAACGATGGGCGTTCGGCAATGCGGTGCTTCGATGCGGTTTTCGCTCAGAATCTGCCGGTATCATTCTACGGCCAGTTGCGCAGCCGCCATGATGACCACGCGGTCAAATGCGAGCTCGGGCGGGATGGCTTGAGGTTCATCTTCTTGTCCTCGTACGACAAGAAAGCCAAGCCGACGGCACCCGCAAAACCCGCCGGGGAAGATGGCTTGGGAGATCTGGTCGTTGATCCCGGCTCATCCAGAGAGCAAGATTTCGAAGCCCTCACGGTAACACTCGCGGATATCAAGAAAGTCGAAACCAAAAACGGGCAGCTCTGGTTGAAGCTCGCGAAAGAACTGGTCACGCTGTCGCCCATCTTTATGGCTGCGGCTACACCCACCGAAGGTCCCCAGGGACGCCGATTTGCCAACAACTACACGAGGCTCTTCGTCCGCTATCCGGGTTTGGAGGATTCCAAGCTCGGGAACGAAGGCCTTACGGGCGGCGAGAAACTCAAGCTCGCCTACGACATCGCTAATGCCGGGATGAACATTGTAACCAACCTGAACCCACTCGGCGCGGTCAGCGCATTGCAGAGTTTCATCAAGATCACCCGAGAGATCCATGGCACCGTCAAATCATTGCGCGTCGACTTCGCGGCCTGGGAAAAAACCTTCGAGGACCAGCAAGCCTTGCAAACCGGCAGCGCCTTTAGACCGATTCCGACTGCCCCGGTCAGCTTGATCTTCCTGGAAGAACTCAAATGATCATCGCCACAGTTTGGTCTAAAGTCTTGAGTTTCGATTCGACTTTGAATTCACCCGGGTGAAGGTCGATCTTCGCCAGCGGTGTTTCCAATTGGAGTTCGCGCCTGTTCCCAATCCGGGACCAGATTTTTTCGGGCTTCGATGGACTTTGCTGTTGCTAGATGGTGCTAGTTGCATTTTCGACCTCGCTGCGGCTCGTTTTAGGTTCAACTAGATGTCTCAGATGTGACGGCAAGGATTGTCCGCGATCTTTCGATCACGTAAGGCAAGAGCGAGAGTCTTCGGCAGGAAGCAAGTCATCGTTTGAATTTCGTATTCGCACCCGCTATCTTTCCAAACTAGACAATCGGTGAGATGCTGTCGATTGGTTCCTTCATAGCGCTAGGGTAGTTGAGGAACTGATCGCGGCGGATAGTTGGCGTGGAGCGCCAAAGAAGGAAGTTCTTAGTGGTTTGTGGCTCCGTCGAAACAGGTACGTTATCGATCTCTCAACCTCAGAAGAGCCTAGATCATTGGTGAAAAGGACCTGTACACTAAGCAACCTGACATCCAGGAAAGGGCGGCCAAGAGACCGCGCGCCCAAAGTGCTTTCTGCGTTTACCGGCGCTGGGGGACTTGATCTTGGCCTCGAGTCTGCCGGTTTCCACACGGTCGGCTGCATCGAAAGCGACGCATCGGCTAGGGCAACCTTGCGAGCGAATCGACCCGGCTGGCGCCTGCTCGAGCCCGAAGACATCACCGACCTAGCACGTGTCTTGAC
This sequence comes from Blastocatellia bacterium, assembly GCA_041497455.1. GTDB lineage: Bacteria > Acidobacteriota > Blastocatellia > UBA7656 > UBA7656 > Onstottus_A. The sequence continues at coordinate 2,211 of JBGQGO010000054.1, forward strand.
GCCAGAATGCGTAGGCCTTCGGCTTCGTGAACTCGACGTCCTTGTCGGCGGCAATCCTTGTCAGCCATTCTCGAAAGCGGCACAGTGGTCTAGTAACGGGAAGACTGGCCTAAGAGACCCGCGGAGCTATTGCTTAGATGGATTCTTCAAATTGGCACGTGCTTTTCTCCCGAAGGTAATTCTGATGGAAAACGTACCAGGGTTCATTAGAGGACCTAGCGCCGCGGTTTCGATGATTGCCGAGACACTGAACAAACTCAATGGAGAGTTTGGAACATGTTACGAGCTACAATACCGGGTGTTGAATGCGGTCGACTATGGAGTTCCTCAGCGTCGCGAGCGCGCCATACTAGTCGCAGTGAGAGACGGCGACGTATTCAACTGGCCGGAGCCAACACACTGTGATCAGCCGGTTCGCGCTTGGGATGCACTCGCTGATATCGTTGCCGTGGATGCTCCGAAGGCAAGCGGCCGGTGGGCGGATCTTCTACCTTCCATACCAGAGGGGATGAACTACCAGTGGCACACCGATCGAGGTGGAGGAAAACATCTCTTCGGTTATAGAACTCGGTATTGGTCCTTTCTTTTAAAGCTGGCCAAGAATGAACCGGGTTGGACCATCTCCGCCCAGCCCGGGCCTGCGACCGGACCTTTCCACTGGGACAGTCGGCCGCTCACGGTCAGAGAGCTGTTGAGCCTCCAAACCTTTCCGTCGAACTGGAAGGTTATCGGCGAGTACCGAGTTCAGCTTCGTCAGATTGGTAACGCGACGCCTCCGCTGCTCGCCGAAGTGATTGGTCGTGCACTCGGGGAACAACTCTTTGGGCTGGAGTACGAACGAAAGCCTGAGCTCGCAATAAACCGTAAGAGGTCCGTACCACAGCCTTCGCGGGCGCGACCTGTGGCGCCCAAGTATCTTGATCTTGAAGGCAAGCATGCCTCGCATCCGGGAAGCGGTAGAGGACCAAAGCCCATTGTCAAACGTGAGGTCTAAGATGCCCAAGACGAAAGCCAAGGCTTCGCACCCCGAAGGTAAGCCGAAGCCCTTGAATCCGCTTAAGCTTCAACTCGACTCCCATAATCCTCGATTGACGAAAGAACAAGAAGGCAGCTCTCAGCCCGACCTGTTAAAGATTATGATTGAGGAGTTCAAGGTTGAGGAAATTGCAGAGTCAATAATTGCGACTGGTTACCTCCCTTTTGATCCGCTCATCGGGTGGGAGCACGACGGGGTCACGACCATACTTGAAGGTAACAGGCGCATCGCGGCGATCCAACTGCTGCTAGACCCCGCGCTTGCGCCTGAGAAATATCGAAAGACATGGACGGCCTTAAGCCGAGAGTTGCCCACAGAGGAACGCAGGCTACTGGAAAACCTGGAGGTCAAGGTCTTTCCAGATCGCGGCGCCATCGACGTTCGAGCTTACATAGGATTTCGCCACGTGACAGGTCCTCTTAAATGGCCCGCCCATGAAAAGGCAAGCTTCATAGCTCAATTGGTTGAGCAGGACGGATGGACATACGAGCAAATTGCTGAACGCCTGGGCAGCTACCCGAAGCTCGTCGAGAGACATTACGTTGCCCATCAGGTAGTACGTCAGGCCCGAGAAGAGGAAGTACCTGGCTCGCAAGAAATGGAGAACGCGTTCGGGGTGCTACTCCGGGCGCTTCAAACCCGCGACATTGTGGCCTTCTTAGGCCTCAGCTACCCCGATGATCCGAAGAAGTCGAGAAAGCCGGTGCCCCAGAATAGATTCGACAACCTAAAGAGATTTGTTGAATGGACTTTCGGCGTGAAGGGCGAGAAGGCTCCCTTGTTGACCGACTCAAGGCAGCTTACAAAGTGGGGTCGTATTCTGCAGTCAGACGCCGCCGTCCGCTATTTGAAGACGACGCCGGCTCAGCAGGTCGGCACGCGCGCCTTCGAACGTGCTTGGTTCAAGAGCGGAGGTCAAGTTGAGTCGCTGCAAGGGGCGCTAGACGCAGCAGCCGATCGCCTCGAAGAGGGCGTTCCAATTGTCTCTGAGCACAAGGAGGATCCAGATGTGAAGGAAGCAGTGCGCCGATGCACATTGTTTTTAGTCCAAATCTTGCGATACTTCCCGGATATCCAAAACAAATACGGGCTTAAGCAAGATGTTTGATTTACCTGAATTGGCGGTTACGGATATCGGTCGATTTGCCGACTGGGTTGAGTTATGCGCCTTAGTCGAGGGAGACGGCACTGTCTCGTTCGCCAACGCGGCAGACGTGTTGCAAGATGCTGGCTTGGTTGGCAATTTTCGTCGCGACCTATACCCAGGCGACGTCTCGTTCCTTGACGACGATGTTTTTTCACCGGATGACGCGACTGAGCGCTTCGTGGAAATGGTATGGTTAGAATTAACGCAGCGGGCACTAGCTCAGGGAAAAGGTTACCCGTTCACGATTACAGCTGATCGCATTGAGCGCCTACGCTCCTGGCAAGAGGTTCCCGCGTTTACTATGCTGCTTATCATGGATTTATCGCGTGCCTACACCGGCATTGATGCCATAGTCGAGCCCAACACCGTGTCTTCCCGACTATTCGAGAAGGTCGTAGAGGCGTCACTGCAGGGTATCGTAGGCGGAACAAGCGTTCGGTTTGGCGATCCCATCGAGCCTGGTTGGCCGACTAAGATCGACGATCGTATCAGAAAACTCGGCGAGTTGTTGGGTCTCAGTGTAGAGAGACTCGAAGGCAAAACCAGGCCGAGAGATAAAGATCGCGGCTTAGACGTCGTTGGCCGCCTCAGCTTCGGAGACGACGGTCCGGCCACCCTCTTCTTATTGACGCAGTGCGCCACCGGAAAAAACTGGACGAAAAAGAGGGGTGAGCCCTCAATTGAAGATTGGAAAGATATCTTTCTCTGGAACGGAGCGCTGTTGAAAGCCGTCGCAGTCCCTTGGCGGCTCGACACATCGGTGTTCGATTACGCTCGAGTCCATCGCCACTTCAACGGTGCTGTTGTTCTCGATCGCCCACGGCTCATTGCAGGTGACCCCGATGGCAAGCTCGACGCCGAGGTTAGCAAGAAGCTGAGAACGTGGTGTCGGAAGCAGATTAAGAGGTTTCCCCGGCTGCGCTGATGACGGTTAGTGTTAAGTGGATACCGTAAATGCACCGAATTCGAGTACCTCGCTTCGAGACTGCTTCGTCACCGACGGCTAGCCGCGTCTTATCAGCGACCAAATCCATAGACACAAAATGCGAGATGCAACTGCGCCATGTGCTGTGGGGGATGGGTCTGCGTTTCCGGAAGAACGTAAGAGATCTTCCCGGCAAACCTGACATCGTTTTTACAAAGCAACGGGTTGTCGTTTTCTGCGACGGGGACTTTTGGCATGGCAGAAATTGGCCCGCGCGAAAGCAAAGACTGCATAAGGGCGCCAATGCCTTGTACTGGACGAAGAAGATCGGCGCCAATATCCAGCGTGACAGATTACTAGACCAAGACCTCCAGCGCCTCGGCTGGAAAGTGTTGCGGCTCTGGGAGTCCGACATACTGGAGTATCCTAATCGATGCGCACTAGAGATTGCGAACGTAGTTCACCCTGTGACGTGACCGGGTTCGTAACACGCGAGCCGGTTGATTCGGAATCGAATCAAAGGCACGTACATTCGAATCTGTCCGACATGTTTTGCGCTTCGGTTATCCCTTGAAGATGTTGTCACGATGGTAGCTCAGGAACTGGGGATGCGGTCGCATCTTGGGATCATTCGGAAGAAGGATCTTCTTGTGGGGCTCAATCAAACGCCGCGTGTCTTCTGCCAGCAGCCGCTTTGCCATGAGGATCTTGTAGTCATCGGTCAGTGTTAGCAATCCTCGGTCGAACATCCAGTGCACAGTTCTTGAGAGGGCGATACCGTTTCGCACAGAGTCCGGGCCGTGATGGTCTTCGCCCACTGGTCGGATGTGGGCCGCTTCGACCTCACACCTTCCGCCGCCGTTAATGAGTCGAAGTCCTGTAATAGCGCAAGTGCCCCCGTAGGCCATCACGACGTTCTTGGCAAACGTTGCGTCCCTGAATGGTCGTCTTACCAGTCGCTCCAAGACAGGCCGGTCGTACTCCGCAGGCTCCTCAGCGATCATCATCGATCGATCGGTTCTCCTGTCCGATGTTGTGTCGAAGCCGAGCTTCACGATCGTTTCGTATTCATCATTAGACATCGTACGAACGGCTCGCCCAAATGCCCCCTTGTTTGTCGTGCCATCTTCCTTTTCAAGCAGCCGCTCCAAATACGTTGAACCGATTTTGAATGGCACTGGATTGTCAAACTCTAGATAGTCGGACAGGAAGGCATAATAATATCCTTGCCGGCGGTTATCCGTCTCGATTCTTTCGACTCTCGCAGTGGCGAAGTACGCTTGTCTGCCGGCGCGACCGGCAGGGCTGGCATCCTCTCGTCGAGGCTCGTAGTATACGATCCAATCGCCTGTGATCTGGCGCACTTGGTTCAGGTACGTCTTGGGGAAGTGATAGCGAATTTCTGGCAAGTCGTCATACACCGGATTGACCTTCGTGGTAAACACTCCCTTGCCCATACTATCTTCCTCAGCTATCCGCAGGCTCGCATCAGTGTCGCGACTGGATATTAGAAAGGTTGTCTACTCGAATCAAGGGATTAGTAGAAGGGTGGGTTTGAGCAGACGCAGCGCGCGTATGATTCCTGTTGAATTTCGCAGGGCTGCCAGCGTGCCGCGAGTCTTTCACGAGGTCGAGAACCGTGGAGAGCGATGAGATTCTGAGGACTGAGATCGAGAGAGCCCACGCCGAGTGCGAGCGTCTCCGAAAAGAGAACGCCGATCTGAGGCTTCGCCTCGGTGAGCCTCCGCCGAAGTGCGCTCCAATTGTCGGGACGGACTTCTCACTCGATCATAAGAAGACACAACCGTCAGCTACTGTCACGGCCGACTCTAGGCCTGAACTCAAAGTGTCGTTGTTCAGAAGTTTGTTTCGTGGCCGCGATGATGTCTATGCGGTCAGGTGGGAAGGAAGGAACGGTCGAACTGGATACTCGCCGGCAGGCATTCGCGAGTGGAACCCAGCAACCACCCCCGGTCGTGGGCAGAAGAGATCTTTTCGGCACAGCAAGCTTTTCCCCCTGAGCGAGGAAGTGATCAGAGATCATCTACTCGGAAGACAAACCATCGGAGTCTATCCTCTACTACAAGATGATACCTGTTGGTTTGTTGCGGTGGACTTCGACAAGAAAACCTGGGAAACGGACGCCCGTGCATTCTTAGAAACCTGTTATGGGTTGGGCGTTCCTGCCGCGCTGGAACGCTCACGGTCGGGGAACGGAGCTCACGTCTGGATATTCTTTGCTGCCCCGATTCCGGCTGCTCTGGCGCGAAGACTCGCAAGCGCCCTACTGACACGCACGATGGAGCGACGTTATTCGATGGGCTTGGATTCCTATGACCGACTGTTTCCGAGTCAGGACACGATGCCCAAGGGTGGTTTCGGGAACCTGATAGCCTTGCCCCTACAGCGCGGTCCTCGTGAAAAGGGCAACAGCGTCTTCGTCGACGATCAGCTTCGACCTTACAACGACCAGTGGGCGTTCCTTTCTTCGATCAAACGATTGACGCAGTACGAAACTCTAGGATTCATCCGCGCCGCGTTTCCAACCGGCGATATTATCGGGGTGCGACGCAGTGCATTCGAGGACGACGACGCGAGCGATCCGTGGACTCTGCCGCCTTCCGGCCGCTCATACGATCAAGTTATCAAAGAACCGTTGCCGACTCGCGTATCAATCGAACTCGGGAACATGGTTTACGTCGAAAAGAAGGGTTTACCGGCGGCGTTTCTGGATCGCCTGATTCGGCTGGCGGCATTTCAAAACCCGGAATTCTACAGTGCTCAAGCAATGCGCCTCTCGACTTTCGCCAAACCACGGGTAATCGCCTGCGCGGAAGAGTTTGATCATCATATCGCGCTGCCCCGCGGCTTACTACAAGAGCTGCTCGAACTGTTCGAAAGCCACGGAATCGCTGCCGAAGTATCAGACCATCGCTTTGGCGGCATCCCCATCGAGGTCGAGTTTCACGGCGAGCTTCGCGCGGGTCAGAAGGAGGCTACGAAGGCGCTCGCGCGTTTCGATGACGGAATCCTTTGCGCTCCGACTGCGTTCGGCAAGACAGTGGTTGCTGCACGGCTGATTGCAATGCGAAAAGTGAACACGCTGGTCCTCGTTCATCGCCGCCATTTAATGGATCAGTGGCGGGAGCGGCTGGCGCTGTTCTTAGGGCTCAGCACAAAGGACATCGGTCAGATTGGCGGAGGCAAGACTTCGCGAACTGAACGCATCGATGTGGCTGTCATTCAGAGCCTGATCCGAAAGGGCGAGGTGAAAGACCTCGTTGCCGAATACGGCCAGGTGATCGTGGACGAATGTCATCATGTCTCCGCTTTTAGTTTCGAGCGAGTGTTGAGAAAGGTAAAAGCGAAGTACGTTGTCGGGCTAACTGCTACGCCGGTTCGCAAAGACGGCCACCACCCAATCATCCTCATGCAATGCGGTCCCATTCGTTTCAACGTGAGCAGCAAGAAGCAGGCTGCCACTTCAGGGATTCAACACGAGGTTATACCGAGATTGACGGAGTTCACGGTGCCTCCTGAATGGACCGACATCGGTATACAGGATATGTACGCAGCCCTGGTTAACGACGAGCAGCGAACTGAACTCATCGTCGCCGATGTGGTGCGCGCCGTCGAAGACGAGCGGGTTCCACTTGTACTTACGGAGCGCACGGACCACTTACAGCTCTTCGTCGAGAGGCTGTCGCGTCGAGTGCCCAACGTTTTTGTTATGAAAGGCGGAATGGGTAAGAAGCAACGTGACGCGCTTGCTTCGCAGATAAAAGCGGTGCCTGAAGACCAGCAACGTGTGATTATCGCGACTGGGCGTTACATCGGCGAAGGCTTTGACGATGCTCGACTGGACACGCTGTTCCTGGCTATGCCGATCTCTTGGCGAGGCACGCTCCAGCAGTATGTCGGCCGGCTGCATCGGCTTCATGCGAACAAGCACGTCGTCCGAGTTTATGATTACGTCGACGCTTTCGTGCCCGTGCTGAATCGCATGTACGAAAAACGGTTGAAAGCCTACAAGGCTGTCGGCTATACCGTGACTCGGCCTTCCGGTGAACAGGATCCTCAGGCCGATCTGCGGTTCGCCGAGATCGAACACATCGCAGTTCAAGCGGCTATCGCTTTCGAGGAAGCGCGGGGCTGCAAGGTCGAAAGCGTAGAGAGCGATACTCGCGGCTTTGATCTGGTTTCACGCCGCTTCCCCGCCGATCCTTCGCGCGAAGAGATCGAAACAAGGTTCATCGAAGTGAAAGGGCGAGCCGGAGTAGGGGAGATAGCGCTCACGGCCAATGAGTACAAGGCGGCTCAGAGCTTGAGTGATGAGTACTGGCTGTATGTTGTGTTCAACTGCGCGTCCGGGCCTCAGGTAACTGCCATCCAGAATCCAGCGAGGCTCGAGTGGGAAGCATTGTCAAAGATTGACTGCTATCGCATAAGAGCAGAGGGGCTCATAATAAGGGAGGATTTCTCATGAGAAAAGTAACTCCCGGCGCCAAGCCGGCGAAGAAGAACGCACTGGCGGAGACCGTAGACGATTACCTCGCGGCGGTGCCGGAAGATGCCCGGGCTGCGCTCGCCAAGCTTCGCAAGACGATCAAAGCCGCCGCGCCCAAGGCCACCGAGGTCATCAGCTACCAGATCCCGGCCTACAAACACCAAGGACTCCTGGTGGGCTTCGCGGCGTCGAAAGGTCTCTGCACCTTTCACATCATGAGCACGGACGTGACGCGCGCGCACGCGGCTGAGCTCAAGGACTACAAACTAGGCAAAGCCTCCATCCGCTTCGCCGCCAACAAACCGCTTCCCGCCGCGCTCGTCACGAAGCTGGTCAAGGCGCGCATCGCGGAGAACGAGTCGGGCCGGGGTTATCGGGACCGGCAATGAGGACTTCATAGTTGGGACTAGAACCATTCGAAAGGAGATGAAGGTATGAAGACAATGAACCGCGTAGCACTCGTCGTGGCCCTGCTCGTCGCGTCGGCTCTCATCGTGGGAGGCAACAAATCGACCAGGGCTGAAACTGGAGGGCCGGCCGTGAAGGTACTGAAACGCAACTATATGACCGATGCCACAGGCAGTGTAGAGAAACGCGATCTCGTCATTACCCGTCTGTTCGACGCCCCGATCGAGCGGGTATGGAAAGCCTGGATCGATCCCGAGTACGTCATGCGTTGGTGGGGCCCAACAAGCTTTACCTCGCCTTCCTGCAAAATAGATTTTCGTGAAGGCGGCAAATTCCTATTTTGCATGCGCGCGCCGAAAGAATTCCAGGGTGGCCAGGATTTTTACACCGCTGGAGTCTACAAGAAGATTGTGCCCTTGAAGCTCATCGAGTTCAGCCAGAGCCTGTCCGACAAAGACGGCAACAGAATTGATCCCACCACCCTCGGCATGCCGGCGGACTTCCCGAAAGAGATACCCAGCGCCCTGGCTTTCAAGCGGGTTGGCGACAAGACCGAACTGACCGTCACGGAATACGGCTGGACGGTCGGACAAATGCTCGACATGTCCGAAGCCGGCATGAGCCAGTGCCTCGACAAGCTAGCTGAGGTTTTGGCCAAGCATAAGTAAGAATAAGAATGACACTATGAGCACTACCGATGGCAAGTTCGTAGTAATCAAAGGAGTCGCCAGGTCGTTGGCAGCGACTCCGTGAAACGATGAGGAATGTTCGTAGTCCGGCCTTCAGGCGGACGTTGGTAACCCGCTTCGCGCCAGTTCATTCTACAAACTTCCGCCTGAAGGCCGGACTACGAACATTCTTTATAGGAGCCCACTATGCAATTGAACCCACATCTCACTTTCAATGGCCAATGCGAGGAAGCGTTCAAGTTCTATCAGCAGTGCCTTGGCGGAAACATCCAAACAATGATGAAACACGGTGATTCGCCGATGGCCGATCAAGTGCCATCAGAATGGCGCGATAAAATCATTCACGCAACGCTGATTGTCGGAGAGACGACACTGATGGGTGGTGACGTTCCGCCTGATCGCTATGAAAACCCGCGAGGCTTTTCAGTAACGATCCAGATCAACGACCCGGCGGACGCAGAACGCATATTCCGCGCGTTGTCAGAGAACGGAACGGTGACGCTGCCGCTCCAGCAGACCTTCTGGGCCGCCCGTTTTGGCATGGTTGTCGATCGATTCGGCATACCGTGGATGGTCAACTGCGGGCAAGCTGCTTAACCCCCCGTTCTCAGAGGGAAGGCAGGCAGGCGCCCCCCATGGCGAGATGATGGGGAACGGGCCATTTCCGCACACTTGAAATCGAGCTTATCGTGGTCGTATAGCGACCCTATGGTAGGAACATCGCTAGTGAAAAGGAAGAGCCTGACGGATTGCCTCCGGGTCTGGCCCCACACCGCTCTCTGGGTCATCTGGCGTCAGCTCGATCTCAAAATCACCGGCCTGCGGCGGCTCCTCGGGAAGTCGTCCCTCCGCAATGGCGCGAAGAAGCGGCAATGGTTCGAAGTCAAAATGCACGATGCGAGGCGAGCCGTCAATATTGGTCGCGGTGACGGCCTGTTCGAATTCGAGGATTCTGGCCAGGTGCGGCACTTGTAGGTCTAGTCCTTTCAGATACTGGGCGAACGCGTCCGCTTCGCTCGACGCATACATTTGAGGCGTCACGCTGGACCAGTAGGCTCCGAGTATTGTGCGGAATGCCTCCGGGCCCATCGCGAGCATAATGAACCTCGACGTGAGCGGCAGCACTCGTACAATCATCGAGGCGCGGAATTCATGAATCAAGCGCTCAACGACTTGCACACCTGGATCTTGCGCAAGTTCCAGCCCGATCTGGTCATTGGCGCCCTGACCCACTACCAGACGTCCCAGCGCGCGTTCCCACGCGGCAGGCGGAATAAGGTCAGGCTTTTCAGCTTCAGATCGAGCCGGAATAAGTTTAGGGCGAACACGTTCGGCGCTCGTGCGCCGCTCCCATACCGCATGCAACCATTCAAGCTGATCCTTTACAAGATCCAAACCAACGACTGGAATGAACGAGGGAAAAATCTCAAAGATAATCGCCTTCAGATTCGGGAGGTGTGGAATGATCTCTTCTACCACGGCGTGGAGTGGTTCCGGGATGGCCCCTGAGTGCGCGTCGAGGTAGAAGCCATCTAACTCAAACCCGCCGGCAACATGGACTTCCCATACACGATCAAGCGGTAGTTGATCCAGGAATTCTTCCAGCGGTTGGCGTCCGTTCACGCTGTTGCAATAGACGTTGTGGAGATCCAGCAACAGGCCGCAGTCCGCCATCTCCACGACCCGCGCCACGAACTCGCCATCCGGCAACTCATCATCGCGCGGCCGAAGGTAACTTACGCCCGTCTCAATGGCGACTGGAACCATCAGCGCGCCTTGCAGCCGCCGGATCGCGAAGGACGCGGCTTCCACCCCGGCGGGCGTCTGACGCGGCGGCAGGAAAAAGCCCGTCGCGAATTCGCTTGTCTGATTGAAGCTCAGGTGGTCGCTCGCCCAGGGAGCGTTAAGATGCCTGATGGTGTCCTTGAGCAGATCGAGTTCAGCTACTTCCGGCGCCACGGTTCCCCCGATCGGCCGGCCAACGCTGTGAATGATTTTGCGACCAGGCAGACCAGCCAGATGGTCGAGGACCCGGTGGTCTGCCTGGAGAGACCGCTCCGGATCAGTGGTTTTGATCCAGGTAGTCTGCGGCTCAATCTCGAGAACATCAAAAAGCTCGGGATGGCGCTCGATCAGGGGCTCGATAGCACCCGAATATGTGGCGCCAATACCGAGCGCAGGAATCTCAGGCCACACCGCCAAAACGCGCCACCTCACCTTTTTCGTCCAGGGCGAGCGTATTGATCTCGCGGCGGAACAGAATATCGAAACCGGAGCAGCAAGCTGAACATCCCAGCTTGCCCAATACAACTCCGACGGCCCGTTGAAGAGCCTGGATGTTGCCGTTGACTTTGTCCGGAATCGTTACCGTGATCTGTCCCCTCGCTGGATCCGAGCCAAGGCTGCGCGGCGGTAGCGGCTGGGGGTTAAGTGCGACGGCTTCGCCTAATGAGAATTCCCGCTCGAGGCCCAGGTGCAGAATGTCGCAGCCGGTGGCGCACGCCGGGTGACCGAGTCGTTCGGCTACCACTTTGAGCGACTGCTGGAGTGCATCGAGGTCATTGGCGACCTTGGCAGAGAGCGTCAGGCGGACAGCTCCGCCCTTGAGAGTGATCCTAGTTGCAGGCATATAGACTCCTTTCGCGGTTAGAGGTTAGAGTTCGCGGTTCGAGACCCGCAGAAGAGGGCGCTAGCTTATGCCATTTTGCAATTGAATGTCAATCCCGGTTAGTCCAGTATGATATGTTACGCACCGTTCTTGGGCTATCGGAAGCTGACGCGCAGTTGCACGCGCGAGAGTTGCGGTCGACCCTCGTGTATTATGTTCGGTCAAGGCGCCAGGACTCAACGCTACTGAGATGATTATCCAGCAAAACATTGCCCAATCCTTCCAATCGCCTGTCGTGCGAGTGTTGCTCGGCGCGATCGCGATCGCACTTCTCTACGTTCTGTGGAAAGAAGTCCGGAAGATCCCCGCCAAGCTGTTCACACTCATGGCCACGGCATTCGTAGACATGCTGGGGCTGTTGATGATCATCCCGCTCCTGCCGTTTTATGTTAAGGAACTCGGCGGGCCGGGGATCGACGTACTCGGGCTGCACTTTGGAATCGGGACCATCTCCGGATTCATCGTCGCCTCGTTCACCATCGCACAACTGATAAGCGCGCCGATGTGGGGCCGGTTTTCTGATCGCGTAGGGCGCCGGCCCACGCTGCTGATCGCGATAGGCGCAGCAGGAATCGCGTATCTGATTTTCGGCTTCGCGCACTCACTGGTCGTCCTGTTTCTTTCGCGTATTGTCCAGGGCGCGGGCGGCGGCACGGTAGGCGTGATCCAGGCTTATGTGGCCGACTCGACTGATCCTAAGGATCGCGCGCGAGCGCTCGGATGGCTCTCGGCGACAACCAATCTCGGCGTGGCGCTGGGGCCGGTGCTCGGGTCCTTCGCTATCGCATTAGGCAAGCGCGACCTGATGCCAGGACCGGGGACGTTGCTGATGGGGCGCGCGGGGCCGGGAATCATTGCGGCTGCGCTCTGCTTGCTGAACATGATCTTCGCGGCGCGCTATCTGACTGAATCTCGTGATCTCAGCGACCTGCCGAAGGCGGGAGAGAAACGTCAAACCTCGCGCCAAGCGATCTGGCGCGTGATCTCGCATTCGAGCGAGCCCGCGCCGCGACTCATCTTGATTTATGCGATTTCGATCGGCGCCTTCCAGGGAAGCTTTTCGGTGCTCGCCCTCTTTCTGAACGCGCGCTTTCAAGTAACCGAACAGACGATCGGCTATTTCTTCATGTATGTCGGAGCGATCTCGGTATTCGCTCGCGTGTTGTTGTTGGGGCGCGCGGTGGATTGGCTCGGCGAAGCGAATCTCTCGCGTCTGGGGCTCGTGCTCCTGGCCGCGGGCGTTCTCGGGATGCCTTTGTCGCGAAACCTGGGGATGCTGGCGATAGCCGTAGCGCTGATTCCCCTGGGCACTGCCTTTACGTTTCCGTGCGTGACGGCGCTGTTGTCACGGGTTATTGCTCCAGGAGAACGCGGGCTCTACATGGGAATGCAACAGACGTATGGCGGCGTGGCTCGCATCATCGCGCCGCTGTTCTTCGGCTGGGCCTTTGATTCGATCGGCGTATCGTCGCCGTACTTCTTCTCGTCGGCGATTCTGTTGGCGACGATCTCTCTTGGCTTCGGGTTGGATCAGTATGCGAGGCCGGGGCTTGTTGTTGCGCCGGAAGCGAGCGTCGACAAGAGAGAGGCGTAGAGCCGCCACTCCTGTTCTGTGGGCCGCTTCGCAGGTAGAGATTGCGGCGCTATTTGAAGAGGAGGTGAGCCACAGTGGATTCGAGATTCCAGTAGATCATCGCGAGTGCGGTGAGGTCGAACGCGGCGTGCGCAAACAGAGCCGAGAAGGGACCCTTAGGACGAAGTCCGCGAGACTGAGCACCTACGATTATATTCAACGTCACGTGAATATTTTTCTTGACACTCAATCTTTTTGTGATAATATCCCGCGCGTCCTTCCTGGGTTGTAGTCCCGGTAACGGGTTAGCTGGAGCGTTCCATCCGACTTGCGACCTTTTTAGTTCGATTCGGTTTTAGATCTCTTCGTTTGTCGGGTTCCTGTTGACCTGGCGCCAAAGTATTCTGACCATCGCCGAGCTGCTCGAGAGGGCTCAATAACGAGCCCTATCGAGCGGTCTGAAATCTAACTCGACTGTGGCTCGTTTGCTTGATGCTCCGGCCTCTCTGTCACCGGCTGCTACACAAGTCTGCGCAAACTCATCGTTAGAGCACAGGGTTGCCTGCTGATGCTGACGGCAGGGCTCTGTCCTGTTACCGCCGAAGACGAGGGCTTCTATGATTCAGCGAGAACTGCTTAAGAACGTGAGCACGCTTCCACGTCTGGTCTGTCTCGTATCGAGTCTTGCCGTTGTTGGACTCGCGTTGGCTGACGGGCCGCGCCCTTTGCCCCCGGCGCCGACTGGGCTGTTCAGTCCCTCTAACGCAAGAACCATCGACGGTAAACTCATCCCTGAGTCCGACTTCTTCCCTGCGTCGCGTTGCGCTTCGTGCCATCAAGACACA
>JBGQGO010000055.1:0-15998 GCA_041497455.1 Blastocatellia bacterium
GAACTTCACGTCGGCGAATGCAGGGAAGACGTTCCTGGTGTTTGTGGTAGGCCCTGGAGGAACGAGTCGGAACCTGACGGCGGCGGTGACGGGACAACCGGTCGGATGTCCGTTGGGTAACGAGCAGGGAATCCAGGTAACGTTCACCTGCAACTCGACTACGCCGCCTCCTTGCCCTACTCCCCCGTGCAATACGCCAGTCATTGCGCTGGTGACCAATTGCCATCTGGACCGACAGGAAACCGGCCAATTCTTCCTTGATGTGACGGGACAGTTTATCAAGGAGGGAGCGATAGCGACGGTGGGAGGGGTGACACCGAAGAAGATCAAGGTAATTGAGGTCGAGCCGGGGACGACAAACCCGACAAAGCTGAGGCTGATCAAGAAGGTATGCAACGGGCTGCCTGGGAACGTGATAATCACGAATCCAGGAGCGCCGCCATCACAGCCGTTCAACTGCACGGAGCGATGTCCGGCGCAGTAAGGGCGGGATAACAAGGACAGGCAGGTGAGGAGGGGGACCTCTTCACCGAGCTTGCGAACCAGAGGAGGGTCACGACGAGTGGCCCTCCTCTTTTTTGTGTACTGGCAGGGCGCACTCACTATTGGTGCCGCGTGAGGTGGCAATGCATCGAAGTTCATATCCATCCGCTTCACTTCACCGCTCACCTTGACAGATCCTTGAGCGGTATATACCTTATAAGTTTCCGTTTTCACACGGGTTTCTTCATGTTCGAAGCACTATCAGACAAGCTGAAAAAGGTCTTTAAGGACCTGCGTGGCCAAGGGCGCTTAGCCGAGTCGCACATCGAAGCCGCTATGCGCGAGATACGCATCGCGCTGTTAGAAGCCGACGTCAATTTCAAGGTTGTAAAGTCATTCGTAGACCGCGTGAAAGCGAAGGCGCTGGGCCAGGAGGTTATGGGCTCGCTCTCGCCAGCCCAGCAAGTAGTAAAAGTCGTTTATGACGAGATGGTCGAGATGCTGGGCGGCACTTCAACCCAATTGCTCTTCACGAAGCGAATTCCCAACGTCGTTATGATCGTTGGCCTCCAGGGTTCAGGCAAGACGACCACGACCGGCAAGCTGGCGCGGCTGCTGGTTGAATCCCAGAAGCGGCGTCCACTCCTGCTCTCGGTAGACGTTTACCGTCCGGCGGCGCGTCAACAGCTTTCGATAATCGGGCAGGCGATCGGGCAACCGGTCTTTGACGCGCCTGCGGTCAACGACCCTCTGGAGCTTTGCCGGCAGGCGGTGCGCGAGTGCGAGCTTACGGGCTACGACACGCTACTCATCGACACGGCGGGCCGCTTGCACATCGATGAAGAGCTGATGGCCGAGCTTCAGCAAATCAAGCGCGAGACCGTTCCATCGGAGATTTTGTTTATAGCCGACGCTATGACCGGGCAGGATGCGGTGCGCTCTGCTCAGGAGTTTCACGAGCAGGTGGGACTGACCGGTGTCATACTCACCAAGATGGAGGGCGACACTCGCGGAGGCGCGGCGCTTTCGATCAAGGAGGTGACCGGCCAGCCGATCAAGTTCCTCGGCGTGGGTGAGCGCTACGACGCGATTGAACCGTTTTATCCGGACCGGATCGCCCAGCGCATTCTGGGCATGGGCGATGTGCTTTCGCTCATTGAAAAAGTTCAGGCCGAGGTTGATCAGGAGAAGGCGCTGGAGCTACAGCAGAAGCTCCAGAAGGACAAGTTCTCGCTCGAGGATTTTCGCGATCAGCTCCGTCAGATGAAGCGCCTCGGCTCTCTCGACAAGCTGTTGGACATGTTACCGTCCAATCTGCTCGGCGGCATGCGGATGACCCCGGAACAGACCGCTGAGATGGAGCAGAAGCTTAAGATCACAGACGCCATCATCAGTTCGATGACGGCGGAGGAGCGGCGGGACCATACGCTGCTTAACGGCTCGCGCCGCAAGCGAATTGCGCGTGGCAGTGGTACGGCGGTTCAGGAAGTGAACCAGATGATTAACGAGTACACCGAGATGCGAAAGATGATGCGAATGATGACCTCGGGTGGGCTCGGGGGAATGATGGGTGGGCTCATGGGCAGTGGCGTTCCGGGTTTCGGCTCCGGTGCGCGCCGCAAGGCGACCAAGAGAAGAAAGAAGAAAAAGAAACGGTGAGGTTTGATTTCGGGTATAATGGGCTTCCGCTGAATTCACGGTAACGTGAGACCGGGCGAGACGCGTAACCGGCAGATTTCGGAGTGGGCAGCGACCCGCATTCCTGAATCAACCGTCATCATTGTTCGAGGCTAATCATACGGATCGAGATCAGCGTCGATGGCCAACTTGGAAATCGAGCTGATCTCGGCAGCTAGCACGGAGGTGCAATTTGCTTTCAATCAGGTTAACGAGGATGGGCGCGAAGAAAAAGCCCTTTTATCGCATTGTCGTCACCGAGAAGCGGTCGAAACGCGACGGGCGCTTCGTCGAATCTGTTGGCTACTATGATCCTTGCCGCAACCCGGCAGATGTGAAGATCAACCGTGAGCGAGTGAACTATTGGATAGAACGCGGAGCGCAGCCCTCTGAGACGGTGCGCAGCTTAATCAACCGCAAGGTCGAACCCTCAAGCGCCGACGCCATCGCGTGACGCCAAAGCCGGGCTTGACGCGCCGAGCGTCCTTGCTCTCTCACGGAAGCTTCGAAGGAGGCGACGTATGAACGACAGTTCATTGAAGGAAGTCGTCGAGACGATTGCTAAGGCTCTCGTCGATAATCCTGGCGAGGTGGTCGTCTCGGAGACCGATGGAGAGGGGGCTACGGTGCTTGAGCTCAGGGTTGCTTCTGAGGACCTCGGCAAAGTGATCGGGAAGCAGGGACGCACCGCGCGAGCGATGCGAACATTGCTTCGAGCAGCGGGCATGAAATTGAGAAAACGATTCGTGCTCGAAATTCTCGAGTAGTGACTAGCAAGCCTGACAAACATTCGCGCGAAGAAGACGTCGTGATTGCGCGTATCGTCAAGGCTCGCGGCATACGCGGAGAGGTTGCATGCGTTCTCGAAACCGACTTTCCAAGCAGGTTCTCGTCGCTGGAGCAAGTCACTGTTTGGATGCCCGACGGCGCGCGGTTGAGCCTGACGGTCGAGAACCACTGGTTTCACAACCAGCGCGTGATATTGAAGTTTGAAGGTTACGACACAATGACGGCTGCCCAGGGTCTGGCGGGCGGCCGCCTGGTGATTGCTGAAGCTGATGTGGAACCCCTTGCGGAGGGCCAGTTCTTTGAGCGACAGGTAATCGGGTCGGAAGTGGTGACTTCCGATGGGCGAAAGCTGGGACTCGTCACAAGAGTAATGCGAACGGGCGGGACGGACCTCCTGGTTTTGGAGGGTGACGATGGCCGGGAGCGACTGATTCCGTTCGCGGATGAGATCTGCACGGGCGTTGACGTAGCAGCAAAGCGCATCACGATCGATCCGCCCGACGGTTTGCTGGATTTGTGAATCAGGAAGAGATTTTGGATTTTAGATTTTGGATTGAGGAAGCGGCGTGATCAAAAATCTAGTATCCAAAATCCAGAATCCAAATGCGGTTCGACATAATAACGATCTTCCCGGAGATCTTCAGCGGGGTCTTTGAATTTGGAATAGTTCGGCGCGCGGTCGAAGCGAGCTTGATTGAGATTCATATCCATGACCTGCGCGACTACACGCACGACCGGCATCGTCAGGTTGACGACCGGCCTTTTGGCGGCGGCGCCGGAATGGTGATGAAACCCGAGCCGTTGTTTCGGGCGGTCGAGGCTGTAACGAACGGCGAGCCCGACGTAAGTGTGGCATTGCTCTCGCCGCAGGGCCGCTTGTTCAGTCAGCCGGTGGCCGAGGAGTACGCGCACAAGGCGCGCCTCGTTCTGATCTGTGGCCGCTACGAAGGAGTGGACGAACGCGTCGTCGAGCATTTGATAACCGATGAAGTATCTATCGGGGACTACGTGCTCTCCGGGGGTGAGATTCCGGCGATGGTTGTGGTTGATGCGGTGACGCGGCTGATTCCGGGGGCTCTCGGATGCGAGCAGTCGGCCGAGCGCGAGTCTTTCTCCGCCGGCTTGCTTGATTACCCGCACTACACGAGGCCGGCGGAGTATCGCGAACTGAAGACTCCGGATGTGCTACTGAGTGGCAATCACGCTGAGATCGAACGCTGGCGCCGCCGCAAGTCGATTGAGAAGACGTTGCGCCGCAGGCCTGACTTGATCCACGATCGCGCGCTCTCGGAAGATGAGCGGCGAGAGATTGAAGAGACTTTGAAAGAGATTGGGAAATAAGTTTAGAGGTGGGCTCAGCCTGCCATTGCGAGGTATAGCTATGAATCCAACAGTCCAAATTGTCGAGGAACGTCAGTTACGCAATGATATTCCAAAATTCCAGGCCGGAGACACCGTTCGCGTTCACGTGCGAATCAAGGAAGGGGACAAGGAACGCATTCAGGCGTTTGAGGGTGTGGTGATCGCGCGAAAGCACTCGGGCGTGCGAGAGACCATCACGGTGCGCAAGACCAGCTTCGGCGTCGGAGTCGAGCGCATCTTTCCCCTGCACGCGAGCGTTATTGAGCGGATCGACCTTGTGCGCCAGGGCCGAGTGCGCCGCGCGAAGCTCTATTACCTGCGCAAGCTGCGCGGCAAGGCCGCTCGCATCCGGGAGCGCGATACGCGTGGTGAACGCGCGATGGCCGCCGCCGCGGCTGCATCGGCTGGCGCAGACCTTGTCGAATCGGTTGAGACGCCGGCAGAGACAGAACCCGAGTCATAGATCGAAGAGCATCAACAGCCAGGAATACCGAGTTTCTCGCCTGGAGCTTCTTCGTTCTTTGTGCCGGGGTCGTGGGTTCGCATGATTTTCCCCCGCTGGGCTTTCGTTCTTGCCGAGTGAAAGCGATGAAAACGCGCAGAGATATGCTGGAAGAGTTCGTGGCGCAAGACCCGAACGATTCGTTTTCGCGCTATGCTCTGGCCCTCGAGCTTGAGAAGGAGAGCAGAGCACAGGACGCCGTGCCGCAGCTTCGAGAAGTCATTGCGCGTGATCCCAGCTACGTTGCAGCCTACTACCACCTCGGAAGGCTGCTTGCTCAAACCGGGCTAGTCGAGGAGGCCCGTGATGCTTACCGCCGAGGACTCGATGCGGCGATCGCGTCGGGTGACCAGCGGGCCCGCAGCGAGATGCAAGAAGCGCTCGAGATGCTTGAGTAGCTGCTGCCGAGACGCTTTCCTACCGATCCTGTTAATCACGAAAAGTACTTTGTGGTATAGTGCCGTTCGCGCTGCTGCCAACGTGCGCCACTCTTTCCAAATTGGGGGACTGCCATGAAGAAAACAGTGCTTGCCTTACTCCTCGCATCGATGCTGTCGCCTTTCACGGTTGCGGGGCCGGCTCAGACCCCGACGATCGAGCAATCGCTCAACCTAAGAAGCGCAGGCGGTCCGCGCATTTCGCCAGACGGACGCTACGTCGCTTATCAGGTTCAGAAAACAAACTGGGAAGAGAATGCATTCGAGACAGAGATATGGATGGCTGTGACCGCCACAGGCGAATGCTATCGACTCACCAATGCAAAGAAGTCGAGCACCAATCCACAGTGGTCTCCCGATTCAAAACGACTCGCCTTCATATCAGACCGCGATGGTAAGCGGCAGATCTACCTGATCGCTCCAAACGGTGGCGAAGCTGTTCAGTTGACGAGCGTCGAGACCGGGGTGTCCACGCTCAGTTGGTCACCCGATGGCCGCCGCATTGCCTTCACCGCAGGAGACGCCGAAAGCAAGTCGCGCAAGGATCGTAAGGAAAAGTACGGCGAGTTTGAAGTGGTCCAGGCTGACTATACCTTTACTCACTTGTGGATGATCGACGCGCCGGCCGAGGTCAAAGACAAGAAGCCCGAACCGGCGCGGCTAACCGAAGGCCCCAGCTTTTCGGTCAACGGATTCTCGTGGTCACCCGACTCTGGACGAATTGCGTTTAGCGCTGCGAAGGATCCCGATCTCAGCTCCTCGGCCACCAGCGATATATATGTTCTGAGCGTCAGCGATAAGGGGATAAAGCGGATAGTCGACACCAAAGGCCCTGACGGCAATCCAGTGTGGTCTCCGGACGGAAGGCAGATCGCTTATCAGACCGCCAACGGGCGAGAGTTCTTTTTCTACGCCAATTCATACATCGCCGTGATATTGGCCGAAGGCGGCGTTCAGCAAGTGCTCACCGGGAGCTTCGACGAATCACCGGGGTTGATCGAGTGGGCGACTGATGGCATCTATTTCGGCGGCTTGCAGAAGACCTGTTCGCATCTGTTTCGTTTGAATCCCGCGACGAAGGCGATCGAGCAAATGAGCGGGCCGGCGAGCTACGGCGCGTCTCAGTTTTCATTCACCGCTGACTTCAAGCAGGTCGCCTTCGTCGGCGCGGGCGCGAACGACTATCCCGAAGTTTTCGTGTCTGCTGTGAAGCCATTCCAGCCGAAGCGGCTCACCACGATGAGCGATCAGTTGAAGGGCTTTCGGCTCGGAACGCGCGAAGTGATTCAGTGGAAGTCGGCCGATGGGACCCCAATCGAGGGCGTGCTGATCAAACCGGCCGGCTTCGATTCATCAAAGAAGTATCCGCTCCTGGTCGTGATCCACGGCGGACCAACCGGAGTCGATACTCCGGTCATCCGCGCGGACCGTTATTATCCGATCGAGATGTTCGCAGCCAAGGGCGCGCTGATCCTGCGGCCCAACTATCGTGGCTCAGCAGGCTATGGCGAGAAGTTCCGATCGCTCAACGTGCGGAATCTCGGTGTGGGTGACTACTGGGACGTGGTCTCGGGAGTGGACCATTTGATCGCGCAAGGAATCGTTGACCGCGACCGCGTAGGGGCGATGGGCTGGAGCCAGGGCGGCTACATCTCCGCGTTCATCACCTGCAGCAGCGATCGATTCAAGGCGGTATCGGTCGGCGCCGGGATTTCCGACTGGATGACTTATTACGTCAACACCGACATTCACCCTTTCACGCGACAGTACCTCAAAGCCACTCCGTGGGATGACGCGGAAATCTATCAGAAGACTTCGCCGATTTCTTACGTCAAGAACGCAAAGACTCCGACTTTGATTCAGCACGGCGAGCTCGACAAGCGGGTGCCGATACCGAACGCCTATGAGCTGCGACAGGCGCTGGAAGACCGCGGCGTGCCTGTGAAGATGGTCGTCTACAAAGGCTTCGGTCATGGCATAGACAAGCCCAAACAACAGCGCGCCGTGCTGGAACAGAACTACGAGTGGTTTACGCAGTGGATCTGGGGTGAGAAGCCCGCACAGGAAGGCAAGTGAGCCGATGTCGCGGCGTCATCGCTTCGCGTAGCGCAAAGGGTCGCTCGCGCCAGCCTCGGCGAAGCCCTTCAGTCTAAGCAGACAGCTATCACACTTGCCACACGAGACGCCTTGCGGGCCTGGATCGTAGCAACTGTGCGTCAGCGAGTAATCGACGCCGAGCCTCAAGCCAGTCCGGATGATCTCAGCTTTGGTCATCGCTATCAGAGGAGTGTGAATCTTGAGCCGGAGACGTCCTTCGACGCCGGCCTTTGTTGCAAGATTCGCCATCTTTTCAAACGCGTCAATGTACTCAGGGCGGCAATCAGGATAGCCGCTGTAGTCGAGCGCGTTCACGCCGATAAAAATGTCTTGAGCACCGAGCACTTCAGCCCACGCGAGCGCGAACGACAGAAAAATCGTGTTGCGAGCTGGCACATAAGTTACCGGTATCCCCGATGCGATCTCTTCGGCCCCGCGTTCTTTCGGGACCTCTATCTGATCAGTCAGCGCGGAACCGCCGATCGATCGCAGATCGAAGTTGATGATTAGGTGTTTCTCAACGCCCATCGCCTTTGCGACTCTGCCCGCGCTCTCAAGCTCCAGGGAATGGCGCTGACCATAGCGAAACGACATCGCGCAGATTTCGTAGCCTGCCGACTGCGCAACCGCAAGCGCGGTCGTTGAGTCGAGTCCGCCGCTCAAGAGAACTACAGCTTTTTCCCTCACTCTCATACGAATCATTCTAGAAGATCGGCCCAGGCTACCGCGAGTGTGCTTCGCGTGATATCTTCTGACCCGAAAACCGAGGAGTGAAGATGAGCTATCAAACGTTTCACCACAATCGCAACTACGGGTGCCGGATCACCGAACTGGTCCTTGAAGGCCATCGGTGTGTTGCGCTCGAGAATGAAAAGCTGCGCGTGACGATCATCGCTGACAAGGGCACGGACATCTACGAGTTTCTCTACAAGCCGCGCGATGTCGACTTCATGTGGCGCACGTGGGTTGGCCTTCGCGAACGCTCTCACTTCGAGCCCTCGAGTCCGCGAGCCGCCGGCGCGCATATGGACTACTACGAGGGCGGCTGGCAAGAGCTGTTTCCGAACTGCGGCAACCTTTCGGTGCATCAGGGCGCGGAGGTCGGACAACACGGCGAAGTCCTGCTGCTGCCGTGGCGCTACGTCATAACGAAGGATGAACCCGACGAAATCGAGGTGCGTTTCGAAGTCCGCACGGTTCGCACGCCGTTTCATCTGGTGAAAACTGTGAGCCTGCGCAGAGGGGAAGCGGTGCTGCGCATTCACGAGCGCGTGACGAACGAGAGCAGCCAGGAAGTGAACTTCACATGGGGCCATCATCCGGCGTTCGGCTGGCCTTTCATCGACGAAAGTTGCCGAGTTGACTTGCCGAGTTGCCGCATTCGGAGCATTGCTGAATTCACGCCTGCCACGTCGAGATTGGCGCCTGACCAGTTAACCGACTGGCCTACAGCCTTAGGCGTCGATGGCAGGACGGTCGATCTCTCGCACATTCCCGGACCCGATGCGGAGGCGAGCGACATGGTGTTCCTCGAAGGAATCACGGACGGCTGGTACGCGGTGACTAATACACGCCTCGG
Organism: Blastocatellia bacterium; assembly: GCA_041497455.1. Classification (GTDB taxonomy): domain Bacteria; phylum Acidobacteriota; class Blastocatellia; order UBA7656; family UBA7656; genus Onstottus_A. The sequence goes on from JBGQGO010000055.1 coordinate 8,927, forward strand.
CGTCGGCTTTGCGCTGCGATATCCGTCGGACGTGTTTAAGCAGTTGTGGTATTGGCAAGTCTATCGAGGCGGGCGCGATTACCCCTGGTGGAGTGCGACTTACAACATCGCGCTTGAACCGTGCGCGACGTTGCCGGTGTTGTCGCACGCTGCTGCGCGCGGCGAAGCGCTGACACTCGGCGCCGGCGAAAGCCGTGAGATTGAACTATTGGCGGTGGCGTTCGAAGGACTGGAGCGAGTTAGCGGCGTTAGCGCTGAAGGGGTAGTGAATCCATAGCGATTGACCAGCACCTAAACACGAAGGCACAAAGTCACAAAGTTTTCTTTGTGGCTTTGTGCCTTTGTGTTGAATTCCGCTGTCACTGTCCCTACGGCTTTACCTGCTTCACGCGATCGATCCCCGCACGCGCGGTTTCATCGCGCTGCCCGGACGCCTCATAGACACGTTGGTAAGTAGCAAGCGCTTTGTCGTATTGCTTGTCGCTTTCATAAACGTATCCCAGCTCCAAAAGCGCGGCCGTGTTTGTTGGCGCGAGCTTGATCGTTTTCTCGAGGGCATCCGCTGCGGGCTTCCATTGCGAAGAGCGCGAAAGAGCGACGCCAAGGTTGTACCACGCGCCGCCGGAGTCAGCGTGCGCGCGCGCGAACTTATCAAGCAACGGAGCCGCCTTCGCGTACTGTTTGTCGATCAGGTAAGCCTGGCCTAGCAGGCCCCACGCGCGCTCATCATCACGTACTGCGATGAGACGTTCTCCTACAGAGATCAACTGCTTAGCCGCTGCCGGGTTTTGACGGACTTGAGAGAAGTAGATATCCGCCAGCAACGTAAGCGAGTCTGCGTCTTTTGGATCGATGGCCAGACTCTGGTTGAGCGCGGCGACAGCTTGATCCGCGTGCCCAAGCTTATTCTGTGCGAAGCCTATGTAGTAGTAGTTTGTCGCGTTGGTTTTCATCTCAGCGGCGGCAGTTGTGAGCACGGGGATCGCATCGCTGAAGCGATTAGTAAAGATGTAGCATCGACCCAACGCAGCGCGAGCAGTGGTATCGACTTTTTGCTGAGACTTATCCGAGAGAGAGACATAACGGGCAAGCGCCGTGATCGCTTTGTCGTACTGCTTGGTCTGATAGTAGGACATGCCAACGAAGTAGTTCCCGGTAGCCTGTGCCTTATCGTCCTTTTCAGCGCTCTTGATGTAGTTCTGAAAAGCATCGATCGCATCATCGTAGCTCTGAAGCCCGAAGTGGCTGGCCCCGATGTAGTACCAGGATTGCCATGCGTCCGGATTGGCCTTCAATACGGCGTGAAACTCGCGGATCGCTGGACGGTACTGCTTTTGATTGAAGAGCGAAACGGCGTGTTCCCATTCCTGCGCCAACGCCGATGTTGCTGACGCTACAATCAGCGCCAGGACTGCTACGGCTGCACAAAACTTGGCTTTCATTATCGTTCCTCCCGTTGGTATCGGGGTCGGGCTAGTGCTCGTGACTCCTTCTGGGATTCTAGCCGCCTCAGTACGGACGATACAAGATCGATGCTCATCCATTCCAAAGCGTGAGACTCAGTTGCTCGCACTTCGCGTTGCCTGATGTGCCGGCCAGCGGCGGTTTCCGCGTGGCCGAGGCACGACTTTGCGTGACTTGCCAATGTCCGCAGCCATCCTGCACAATATCAAACTCTGCAGTGGATACTCGCACCGAGACCCTGACTATTAAGAACAATGAGGTTGTCATGAAACCGATACGATCCAGATTCATGAAGGCGGCAGCTTCGTGTGCTTTGCTGGCTGTGGCCTTCTCAGGCTCAACGTTGCTCGCAGCCTCGGCCCAATACTCGCAATACGGCGGACAGAACAAAGATCAATCCAAGGACAAGAACAAACCGAGCGCTCCGTCGGACGGCGAACAGAAGGCCATTGCAAAAATCGAGGCGGCGCCTGATGTTGCGGCTAAGCTCCTGGCGGCGGGCGAGTTTATCAAGAAGTATCCGAAGAGCACGCTGCGGTCGAAGGTGGTGAGCCACATCGCCCAGGAGGTGGACAAGAGTCAGGATTCCGCGCAGCGAATTACGCAGCTTGAGAACATGCTCACTGTGTTCAACGAGCCGAGCGATGGCGAGATTATCAACCCCATCCTGATTGATTTGTACTTCAAAGGAAACCGCCCCGACGACGGGTTCCGGGTTGCCTCCGCCTATCTGGCGAAGAACCCCAACGACGTCGCTGTTCTGACCCAGGCTGCGCTTGAGGGTGTCGAGCAGGCCAAAAAGAAAGAACCGAAATTCGCACAGCAGAGTATGCAATATGGCGCGAAGGCGATCGAGTTGATTGAGTCTGGCAAGAAACCTGACACGTTCGATGACGCGAGGTGGGGCGAGTATCGGAGCCAATGGTTGCCTGTTCTTTACCAATCGCTTGGGTTGCTTTCGATGATGACGGGTAATAAGGCCGATGCGAAGACCAAGCTTGAAAAGGCCGTAGCGCTGAACGCCAAAGATCCGTTTGCCTTTGTTTTGCTTGGCAGCATGCTCAATGACGATTACCAGCAACTCGCGGAGCAGCACAAGGCGGCTTCGCCTGGTCCGCTAAAAGACACGATTCTAAAGCAGGCTCAAGCGAAAATGGATGAGGTTATAGAGTTCTTTGCTCGCGCAGTGGGGCTCTCTGAAGGGAACGCAGCGTACCAGCAACTTCACGATCAAATACTCCAGGACCTTCAGGCTTACTACAAGTATCGTCACGGCGGGTCGAGTGACGGGCTGCAGCAACTGATCGACAAGTACAAAATGCCGTAGCCTGTTTGGTAGTGGTCCGTCGTCAATTGATCACGGACGATGGCCAGTTGACGACTGGCTCGGGGTTGTGTCAATGCCAGTAAGCAAGGATGAGTTTCGCGCCGCGCTGAGCCGATTCATTAGCGGCGTGACGGTGGTTACCATCTTAGGGAAAAACAATCGGCCGGCCGGCATCACCGTGAGCGCGTTCTCGTCGGTTTCGTTGGAACCACCGCTGGTCCTTGCCTGCATCGACAAACGCGCGTCGCTGCACGACCACCTGACCGAGGGCAGTTACTTCGCTGTCAATATTCTGGCCGAAGATCAGCAGGGCGTCTCTCGGCTGTTCGCTTCAAAGGATGAGGACCGCTTTGACGGAGCCCGCTACAGATGGGGCGTCAGCGGAGCGCCGCTTTTGGATGGCGCGCTTGCCTGCATAGAATGCCGCGTTGTGCACGCGTACCCCGGCGGTGATCACACCATCATAGTGGGCGAGGTCGAATCTACCAGCATCGCGGAACACAAACCCCTTGCGTATTATCGCGGCGGCTACGCGCACCTCGCCTAGGCTCGCGCGATTTTGTCGTTTCCGAAGCATCGCCCGCGCGCCTGAGCTTCCACGCCGGTCAAATCAAATTGAGCCCTCTTCATGCCCCCTGTTTTCTGTGCTATGCTCTCCAGCACTTTAAAGGCGGCGAACGGTGACTGAAGGTTCCAAGCGTATACTGGTGAACGGTGGATTGGTCATCGATGCCGGAACGCACTCCAGGGCGACGCCCGGGCGGGCGCTCTACGGTGCAGGCAGGCAGGCAACGACGCGCGGATTCGGCGACTCGATAACGTGACTCCGAGTGATTGACGCAAGCCAGAAACAACCAACTCGCCGCCGGGTCGAATCGCGAAACTGGCTTCCAGAGCCTCTTCCGTGACTTCCTGCTTGCCTGCCCCTCAGGATAATCCTCGCAAGATTCTGGCGTTGCAGGGAAAGACTGAGGAGGACGCGCCCCGAGTGCGCGCTGCGGACGCTTGCAGATCAAAATGGATTTAACTGGCGCCTTAAGCAAATACCGGATCATTTCAAAGCTCGGAGCGGGCGGCATGGGCGAGGTGTACAAAGCCGAGGATCCCGCGCTGCTCAGGACGGTGGCGATCAAGGTGATGTCCAAACAGGACGACCGGACCTCCGGCGGCGAGACCAGGTTTCTCCGGGAGGCCCGAGCCGCCTCTGCGTTCAATCATCCCAACATAGTAACGATCTACGAGATCGGCGACACAGGCGAGCACGCGTACATCGTGATGGAGTATGTCGAGGGCCGGAGCTTACGCGACCTGATATCGAGCAAGGAAGTCAAACCTGAGAAGGTGCTCGACATCGCAGTGCAAACTTGCGATGCCCTTGTCGAAGCCCATTCGCGCGGAATAATCCATCGCGACATCAAGCCTGAGAACATACTGCTAACGGATCGCGGGCGGGTTAAGCTGGTTGATTTCGGATTGGCAAAGACAGTTTCCACAGAACCGAGAAAGGGTGGCGCCACGGCAGCCGAGAGCCTGACGGAATCGGGCACGGTGATGGGGACGTTGTCTTACATGTCGCCGGAACAGCTTCGAGGAGAGCACCTCGACGAGCGAACCGACATCTTTTCGTTCGGCATCGTGCTGTACGAGATAATAACCGGTGACCTGCCATTCACGGGCTCGAACTCATTTGAAGTGGCGGCGTCCATCCTAAAAGATCCTGCGTTCGAAATCGGCACTGTTCCCGCGGGGCTGCCGCGCGGCATAAAAGCTGTAGTGGCCCGGCTGCTCGAGAAACGCCGCGACGATCGCCCCCGGTCGTTTGTTGAAGTGAGGCGCGAAATCGAATCTCTGAGAGAAGTGACTCAGACGTTTCCGAGCGCGGCCCGCGACAGCCGGCCAACAGTAGAGCTGCCGCCGGCAGTGAGCGGCCACAGATCCGCCAGTCTGGCTGCGGCGCTGCGATCCTCGTCGAAAGCTGCGGCCGTGCCCCCGACCATACTCGTGCTCCCGCTTCAGACCGTCGGATCAGACGAGAGCAGTTCGTACATCGGCATCGGGCTGGCCCACGCAATAACCACGGACCTGGCGAAGATCAAGGGGCTATCGGTGCTGTCGAAGTCGGCGGGCGCGGGCCGTGTGGACGAAGGGGGCCGCGGCGCGCGAGAGTTGGCCCGGGAGTTGGGCGCCACGATCCTGCTTGAAGGTGAAGTGATGCGGTCCGGTCAGGTGATCGGCGTGATGGCGAGGCTTACCGACGCAGAAACCGGGCGCGTGATCTGGGGCTCGCAATATCGCGGAGACGCGGCGGACTTGTTCAGCATCCAGGACGCTGTGTGCGAAAGCGTGGCAGAGGCCCTTAAGCTAAGCATCTCGAGCGAGGTCCGCGACGAGATGGCCAGACCGGCAACTACCAACTTCTACGCGTTTGAGTCTTACTCAAGGGGACGGGCGTTCCTGGAACGCCGCGATGTCCGGGAGAACGTTGACTTCGCGATACAAATGTTCGAAGAAGCGCTCAGGCTGGACGGCGAATTTGCGTTGGCCTATGCGGGGCTCGGCGAAGCTTACTGGCAGAAATATCAAATCACACACGACAGCGCGTGGGTCGACGGTGCCGTTAGCGCAAGCGACCACGCGCTGGTACTCGATCCGAATCAGGCGCAGGTGCACATCTCGCTGGGCATCGTCTATTACGGGACCGGCAAGATTGATAGCGCCATTGAAGAGTTTGAAGTGGCAACCGAACTTCAGCCAATGAGTGATGATGGTCATAAATGGCTGGGCCGATGCTGGCAGCGCAAAGGCGATATGGAGAGAGCAGTTACCTGTTTCGAGCGGGCAATACAAATTCGACCCGGCTATTGGGAGAACTATAACCGGCTTGGAATCTGTCTCTATTTCTTTGGGCGTTATCGCGACGCGGCCGAGCAATTTCGACGAGTGATAACGATTCAGCCTGATAGCTACCTGGGCTATAACAAGCTCGGTGGGATTTATAATCTTCTCGGGCTTTATGAAGACGCTGTTACGATGCATCGGCGTGCTATTGATATCTATGCCAACTCCTCGTCCTATACTAATCTCGGCACCGATTATTTCCACCTCAAGCGATATGAAGAAGCAATAGCAGCGTATCGGGCTGCAATCGAATTGGACCCGCGAGACGATGTGCTTTACCGGAATGTTGGCGACGCCTATTTGCGGGTCGGGCGAGACGAAGAGGCTACTCACCAGTTCGAGACGGCCATCAACTTGCTGAGCGAACTGTTGCGGGTCGACCCGGAGGACGCGGAAAAGCGCGGCCGGCTAGCCATTTGCCAAGCCAAACTAGGTAGACGTCAAGATGCGTTGGAGAGTATCGAGCGGGCAACAGCACTAGAGCCGCATAATACCTTATTCATGTATCAGCGGGCGGTAGTACACGCGCTCACTGGTCGGCCCGACGAAGCGGTAGAGTCGCTAAGCCACGCGCTGTCTCACGGTTACAGCCGAGCGGAAGCCGAGCGTGACCCGGATCTGGAATCGATGCGCCACAGAGCGGACTACAGAGCGCTATTTGTTCCAGCGGGCTAAGAGCGCTTGTAGTCGGCTTTCCTCTGATTCAATCTAATCGTTCTAATCGTTGATCACGACCTGGGGATCTAAGTGTCCTCTGTCTGCTCCGTTGACCTTGACCGTGATCATGTACTTGTACGTAGCTAAGCTGACATTCGCCTTTGGAGTTTTGCTCCCCTTCTTACACGCATTAAAGTCGGTCGAAGGTATGTTGAACGTGTTGTCGGCGGCACTGCCATCGCCGAAGGGATTCGTCGCAGTCGCCGGAGCTGGCGGCGGCGGGGATCTGAAGTTGTCGATAACGACGTCGCTTGGCGGCGTTGACCCGTCATAGACAACACACCACACGATCTTCTGGTTCTTCTTTTTGTGAAGGGTAACCGAACCCGGATCCTCGATTTCGTAGTAGCCCGGCTTCGCCGGATCATCGTGAATGAAGATCTGCACGATCTTGTCGGTTACGGTTGTCGGAGCAATACTTTGATTGGCGCTTCCGTTTGCGTTCGCATTCCTGTTCACGTTCTCGTTCTTGGTAGGTTCGCAGGCGAAGACAAAGGCAAAGGCAAGGCTTATGGCTAACAGCGCAAAAAACGCTCTTTTCATTCTAGGTTCCTCCTGTCTCGATTAGTTGAACTCTAGCTAACTAGGAAAACGATCCAACGCGCCGCACGCGATCATGACTATAAGCTGAATCCCACGGTGCCGTTGAACAAGGCTGAAGATGAA
>JBGQGO010000056.1:0-15965 GCA_041497455.1 Blastocatellia bacterium
CGATTGCGGTTGATTAAATCTAAGCCGGTTGGACCAAGGCCGGCCCTGTTCGCAAGAAAGGAGAGCTTAACCATGGGAGTGCCAAACAAGACCGAGATAAGAGGCAAGATCAACAAAGCGAAAGGCGCGGTAAAAGAGAAGATAGGACACGCGGTGGGCGATCGAAACATGGAAAAGGAAGGCACCGCTGCCCGCAGCAAGGGGAGTGTGCAAGAGACCGTAGGCAAGGCGAGGCGGAAGGTTGGTGATGCCGTGAAGGGTCTTGGTAAGACCATCCGTGGATGACGGGCAACCGGGCTAACACGCGTGCCGCTTACGGGTCATACCTGTAGATGAACCTGTAGACAAACGAAAAGGCTGCCATTTGGGCAGCCGTAACTGGTAGAAGTAAAAATGAGCCGTGGAGGGCTCGAACCTGCGACCCGCTGATTAAGAGACAAGTCGGCAGGTGCTGCGGGAATTTCGTTTCAGTTGCAACTACTCACATTTGTTATAGGTTACAGCCACTGGCCATTGCGAGGACTACTGCCGATTTAGGCTGATTTCTGCGAAAGATTGTCACAAGATTGTCAAAAGCTTTTGGGGCGCCAAATGCCTTTCATCAGCTCATTAGGTCTGGTCCCAGCCGGTACAACGACTCTGTTGACCTCCTGAAAACTCGTATTGAAAGCTCAACTGATTCTGACGCTACGAATTCTGCAACGCCCAACTAGAAGACGAAGGCTCCAGCCAGCTCCAGATTGTCGCCGACTTACCTTCGTGGTTTAGACTCGTGTCGGCGCGGAATCCATGAGGGTCAGATTTTCCGATGAACCTAAAGCGCAACGGACGAAAGGGATCTAACTGGGTTCAATCAAGGGTGTGGTTTACTTCACGGGCATATATATGAGATGTCGCGCTTGCGATTAGTCCAATGCAAGATAATGCAGATGCCCTTGGCGGGAATCAGGTCACGTCTCCTCGTTCGATTGTCAGATTAATTGTCAGGCAGCCTCATCGGTAGGCGGTCGCAGAGGAAGTTATGCCTGCTTTTTCAAACTTCTCGAATTCAGGCTCCGGACGTAGGTCTTTCCGTTGGCTTCGCGCAATCGGAAATAGGGCTCAAGCCGCTGCAAGGTATTCTGTAAAGCGGAATTGATGTGCGCTCGCATTGCTTCGGCCGCTGCAACCGGGTCGCCGCTGGCAAGCACCTCGATCAAATCCTGATGCCTGCGCGGTGACTGCCCCGGGGAGGCTTGTCTGGCAACGCAAAGCCACGTCGATGCGAGTACGTGATTCTTCTCGATGGCCTCACACAGTATTTGGCAGCGAGTGCACTCCGCTATACGGCGATGCAGCTTTTCGTGAAGACTCAAGTAGACAAACCGATTTCCTTCGGTCTGGGTGGACAGCGCGTCGACCCGACCGGCTAATCTTTGCAACTCCACTCGCTCGCGGGCCGTGGCCACTTCCGCGAACAGCCAGGCGGACTCGGCCTCGAGCGCCTGCCGCACCACATAGTGTCCCCGAACATCTTGTTCGGTCGGAATTCTCACCCTGGTTCCTGCACGAGCGCGGCTCTCGAGCAGGCCTTCAATCTCCAAGCGCATAAACGCCTCCGAGATCGGAAGCAAGCTCATACCGAGCTCAGTGGCCAGCTTGCGGCGCGATATTACTTTGCCGATTGGAAGCTCGCCGCGGAGAATACGGTCGCGCACGACGTCATAGGCCTCGCTTGCCAGGCTGACGCTTTCCTGAGGTTCGTTCATCGCTTAGACACCTCGTAATCACTGCCCCGCACCGCCCGAGCCGTGCGTGATCAATCGTTGACAGCCAAGTATCGGTGGTGGAGTACAGTCCCGTCAAGAAAACCTCTTGCTTGATATGTCACGACGCTAAGCCAGGCTGCTTCGCAGACGAAATCCGGGATACAATTCTGATATAGCAGAATTGCAGAAGGTACTTGACACCAAGTTGGGCGATTGCAATACTCTGTCCGTCCGTTTCCAGGTTTGATTCTTGCTCAAAGCCGTCGTCAATGGCGGCCACCGGGCTGCGCAGACTCGAAACGAGTTTAGCTTTGTAGGAAAGCGGGAAACGCCATGGGTACGCAAACGCCTGGCCCGTTAGCCGGTTTGGTCTCCGATGCCGCCTGGGAAGCGATCCAAGGGGCATACGACCTGCAAGTACACGTAGCGCCTGACGTCATCGCTCGACGAACCGATGACCTTGATCTGGCCAGAGATTTCCTTGCCCGAGGTCTCCGCGGTTTCGTCCTGAAGTCTCACTACGTGCCGACGGCCGAGCGCGCCAAAGTCGTGAGCCGCGCGGTCCCAGGCATCGAAGCCTACGGCGCCATCACACTAAACCACAGCGTTGGCGGGTTGAACCCGGTCGCTCTCGAGATTGCGGGGCGCTCCGGCAACAAGATCGTATGGTTCCCGACCGTGGATGCCGCAAACGAGACTGCGGGGCGAGCGGACGGTGGCAGCGATAAGCTCCCGTTCTGGGCGAAGATTCAGCGCGAGATCGCCGCGGCGGGCATCACCCGGCCACCCATAACTGTGCTCGATTCAGCCGGAAACATCTCTCTGGATACCCGCCAGTGCCTCGAGCTCATCGCAAAGCACGACATGATTCTCGCCACTGGACACCTCGGCCGTCACGAGATTTTTCCGCTCGTCAGTGTGGCGCGTGAGCTGGGAGTAAAGAGGATTGTCGTCACCCATGCCGAATTCCCGTCGCAAAACCTCACGGGTGACGAGCAACTTGCGTTAGCGGGAATGGGCGCAATCATCGAGCACTGCTTCACGACGTATCACACCAACAAAGCACCGTGGGAAGCCGTCTTTGCCAATATTAGGTGTGTTGGCGCCGAGCGCTCGATGCTGTCGACCGATTTGGGACAGGCGACGAATCCCCCGGTGGCTGAAGGCTTCGCGATGTTTGCGCAGAGATTCCTGGACGCTGGTTTCAAACTAACTGAGATCAACAGGATGGCGGCGACAGTGCCCTCCAGCTTGTTAGAGTAAGAGCGATCACGAACGACCGTGGATTCCGGCGAAGACACCCTTCTGGTCGTTAGCGCGCACGCTGCCGACTTCGTATGGCGGGCGGCTGGGGCCATTGCGCTTTATTCCTCGCGCGGCTGTCGCGTGCGCGTGTTGTGTCTCTCGTACGGCGAGCGCGGTGAGTCAGAAAAACTTTGGAAACAGCCCGGGATGACGCTTGATCGCGTAAAGACGGCGCGCCGGAGAGAGGCTGAAAACGCCGCGCAGGTATTGGGCGCCGAGATACGATTCTTCGATGCGGGAGATTACCCTCTGGTGCGCACCGGCGAACTGATGAACGAGCTGGTTTGTGAGTTCCGCCAGATTCAGCCTACGATCGTACTCACCCATTCGTTTGCCGATCCCTATAATGGAGACCACGCCATTGCGAACGGGCTTGCCCTGGATGCTCGAGTGTATGCCCAGGCGGCAGGCTATCCCAGCGATCTGAAGAAACTGGGAGCGCCGCCAGTCTTTCTTTTTGAACCGCATCAGACCGAGATGTGCGAGTTCAAGCCGCAGGTGCTCCTCGACATCACGCCGGTCTTCGAAATCAAACGCCGCGCAATGGAGTGCATGGAGGCGCAGGAACATCTGTGGGAGTATTACGCTGATGTCGCCAGAAGGCGCGGGACTCAGGCGGTGCGCAATTCAGGGAAGACGGGAATCAAGTACGCGGAGGCTTACCAGCGCGTCTATCCTCAAGTCACGGACCGGTTGTCATGAGCCACAGGATTGTCCGAAGAATCCGCCGAGCTGACGCCGAGGTCATTCGGGCGCTGGGCGAACACGGGGTAGCCACGGTCCACGAAGTCCAGGGACGCACTGGCCTCATGCGACCTTATCTGCGGCCCATTTATTCGACCGCAAGGGTAGCGGGTTCGGCGGTAACGGTGTCTTGTCATCCGGGTGATAACCTGATGATTCACGCGGCTGTCGAAGTGTGCCAGGCCGGTGACGTGCTCGTCGTGGTTACGACGTCCGAATCCAGCGATGGCATGTTCGGTGAGCTGCTCGCAACTTCCTGCCGGGCGCGCGGGATCAGCGGGCTGGTGATCGACGCCGGAGTACGCGACGTCGCCGATATCGCCGCGATGGAGTTTCCAGTCTGGGCGAAGGGAATTTCTGCGCAAGGCACCGTGAAGGCGAGCCCGGGTTCGGTCAATATTGATGTTGTGTGCGCGAGTGCTATCGTTCGTCCCGGGGATGTCGTTATTGGCGACCAGGATGGCGTCGTAGTTGTGAGAAGAGAAACGGCGGCCGAAGTGGCCCGGCTCGCCTCCGAGAGAGTCGCGAAGGAGCAGAAGACTCGCGAGCGCTTGCGCGCGGGCGAACTCGGCGTCGACTTCTACGGCCTGCGCGCGAAGCTTACCGAGCTTGGAGTACGGTACGTCGACGAGGAGGAGCAAGATGGGTGAGATCGTTGCAGCTATGGCCACATGTCATGCGCCGCAGTTGTTTACGTATCCGCCGGATGAGGACCCGGCCCAGTTGGACGCGACGATAGCAGCGATGCGCCAGCTTGGGAGTCTGCTCGATGAAACAAGGCCCGACGTTCTGATCTTCCTCGGAAGCGATCATCTTGAAACGTTCTCCATCGGCTGCGTTCCAACCTTTGCGATAGTTGCTGGTAGCCGCGCCGTCGCGGAGTTCGCCGGCAGGAAGTACGACCTGCCGATACATCGCGAGATGGCCGAGGAGTTCCTCAACAGGCTGGTGCGCGCCGGTTTTGATATGGCTTATTCGGAGGACGCGATGCTCGGTCACACGTTCGCGGTGCCGTTCGAGTTTGTGCTGGCGGGCCGCCCCATTCCGGTCGTGCCGTTCCATACTAACGTGTACATGCCGCCGCTACCCAGCCCGACGCGGTGTGCGGCGCTTGGAAAGGAGATCGCGCGAGTAGTCGCGTCTCGCCCCGAGCGAGTAGCGATTCTGGCGAGCGGCGGAATGTCGCACTATCCCGGAACGTGGAAGTACCCGGAGCCGGAGTTTGATTTTGACCGATGGCTGATCACGGAATTGGAGTCAGGCAACACCAACGCCCTTCTTCAAATGACGGTCGAGCAGTTGGACGAGGTGGGCAACACCGAACTGCTCAACTGGGCGACTCTATTTGGCGCTATAGGGGATCAACCCGGAGAACTTCTGCAGTACACGCCGACCTGGCACCACGGCCATGCGATGATGCGGTTTCTGCCCGCCAGGGCGGGCGTCGCGTCGGCTGAAGCCTCGGTAGCTACAGCACGCGGGGCATATCAGTTCAAGAATCAGGGCTTCGCGTTCTACGGACACCCGCCGGCGTCCGCGTACAAGCTGAACAAGCTCCTGTTCGAGGTCCGCCACGCCGCGGATCTTCGCCGTCGCCTGTTGACGGATCTCGATGGCGTAGCCGCCGAGTGGGAACTGAGCGCGGAGGAGAAGGAGGGCGCTCGAGCAATCGCATCGGTGGGAAGGACCGCCAAGATCAGCGACAACGCAGCAGCGCTTGTTAAAGCCGGAGCGCATCCGCTGCAGGCGCTGATGTCGCTGCACGCCCTTAACGGAGAGTTCAAGAAGCTCCAGCGAGAGCTTGAAGACCAGAGCGGAGTTGGAAAGCGATGAGGGGTTTGAAAGATCGAGTAGCAGTAGTTTCAGGCGCGGCTACCGGGATCGGCAGGGCAGCCGCAAAACGGCTGGCAGCTGAAGGGGCGAAAATAGAGATCCTGGATATCAAAGACGCCTCGGAAACTGTCGGCGAGATTCTAGCGGCGGGCGGAGAGGCCCACGCCCACATCTGCGATGTGACAAACGAAGGCCAGATCGCGCGGGCGGTCAGCGAGATCGAAAAGCGCCACGGCAGAGTCGATATTCTCGTCAACAACGCGGGCCTTCTTTCGGGCCGCACGCCATGGCACCAACTCACCTACGAGGAGATGAACAGGTTCGTCCAGGTCAACTATCTTGGTTACTTTAATGTTTCGAAGGCCGTCTATCCGCTGCTCAAGAAGAGCCAGCACGGTCGCGTGATCAATGTCGCTTCGCGCACCTACTTCCTCGCCAATCCGGGTCAGATGGCCTACGTCGCCGCGAAGGGCGCGGTGATGGGCATGACACGCGTGATGGCGAAGGAACTTGGGGAAGAAGGCATCACTGTCAACGCCGTTGCGCCAGGGATGGTGGCTACCCCGGGCACCCAGGCGCATTCGAATGAAGAAGCCTTCAACCGCGTGATGATGAACCAGGCGATCAAGAAGCGGGTCACGCCCGAGCATTTCGCCGGCCTGATTGCTTTTATCGCCAGCGACGACGCGGAGATGATTACCGGGCAGATGATCCTCTGCGATGGCGGCGGGTACTTGCACTGATATGGTGTTTGAAACTCGAATCCAAACTTACTGGGATGATGCGGATCCGGCCGGACGAGTCTACTTCCCGAATTTCTTCAGGTTCGTGGAATATGCGGAGAGCGAGCTGTTTCGTGCTTCCGGAACTGAACGAATGAAGCTCTACGAGGAATGCGACATCTGGATGCCGAGGGTTGAATCGTTTGCGAAGTTCAGCAAACCGATTCTGGCCGAAGAAGCGATCTGTGTAAGGCTGCGCACTCGATTCAAAGGCGAAAAGACGGTGCGAATGGACTTCGAGATTCTGAGCGTGAGTGACCGATCGCTTCTGGCTGAGGGCTACGTGACGGCCGTTTGCATAGATCGCCAGAGCTCCAAATCAAGGCCGCTGCCGCCGGCGATGAGAGAAATCTTCGCGCGCGCAGAGACTAGTGATGAGTAACAAGTGACACATGACAAGAAAGGATGCTTATGTATCGCAGTGACGTAGTAGGAAGTCTGTTGCGCCCGGCTTACCTTAAAGAGGCGCGAGAGCGCCACGAGAAGAGTGAGATAACCGATGCGGAATTCAAACGAGTCGAGGACCGCGCTGTCGACGAAGCAGTAGCGCTGCAAGAGCGCGCCGGGATCGACGTGATCACCGACGGGGAAACGCGGCGCTATGCGTTTTACGGGCACCTGGTCGACGCAATTGAAGGATTCGACAAACTCGGCGGCTGGGCCATCCCGTTCCGCAACGAACAGGGAGAAGAGATCGTTCAGAAACGGCCCGTGGTTGTTTCGCGTTTGAGGCGGAAACGCCACATGTGCGCGGAGGAATTCACATATATGCGCGCGCGCACAAAACGCGCGGTCAAGACCACGCTAATCAGCGCGCAGCAAGCGGCGGCATACTACGACGGCGAGAAGTCGAGCGGCGCATACCCTAAGATTGATGCGTACCTGGCGGATCTGGTCGACATCCTGCGCGGAGAGATCGAGGAGTTGATCAGGTTGGGCTGCACCTACATTCAGATCGACTCCCCGCAATACACCGCCCTGCTCGATCCGGATCTGCGCGAAGGATATCGAAAGCGCGGCAACGATCCGGACCGGCTTTTGGATCTGTCGATCGAGATGGACAACGCGATCATCAGCAATCATCCGGGCATCACGTTTGGCTTGCATCTGTGCCGCGGAAACAACCAGAGCAAGTTCTACGCGCGTGGAGACTACGGTCCCATCACAAAGGTTTTCCGCAACACCAGGTTTCAGCGGTTCCTTCTCGAGTATGACGACGCGCGCTCCGGCGGCTTCGAACCCCTCTGCCAGGTTCCGGAAGACAGAATGGTCGTGCTGGGTCTGGTGAGCTCAAAGACGGCCGCGCCGGAGAGCAAGGATGAGCTGAAACGCCGGATCAAGGAAGCGTCGGCTGTGATTTCGCAAGACAGACTGGCGCTGAGTCCGCAGTGCGGTTTCGCATCAACGATTGAGGGGAACCTGCTGACACAGGAGGACCAGGAAGCCAAGCTGCGTCTCGTAGCGGAGACAGCGCGGGAAATTTGGGGTGAAACGTCTACAGAGCGCGACTAAAAAGCGCGGGATACCAACTCCGCTCGTAGGCGATACTACCCGAGGAGATCGTGATGAAATACAAAGTTGCACTGCACCAATCAGAAGAAGGATTCAGCATCTGGGTGCCAGGACTACCGGGATGCGTCTCTCAGGGAGACACCGAAGACGAAGCGCTAGAGAATATTGCTGACGCAATCCGCGAGTATCTGTCCGTCATCAGCGAACAACTCGAAGGCGCCGAAGTCCGAGAAATCGAGGTAGCGGCTTAGTTATGCCCAAACTGCCGGGTGTGAACCATCTCGATGCGGTTCGGGCGCTTGAGAAGTGCGGGTTCAGAGTCGCCCGGCAGGGTAAGCACATCGTCATGACAGATGGTGTGCGTACAGTCACCATTCCGCGGCACAACCCGGTCAACGCCTTTACTATGGGACGGATTGCACAAGACGCCGGAATGACCGTCGAAGAGTTTCGCAAGATGCTCTGAATGCCGCCGACGAAGCGTACGGCCAAGCCAACAGTTGCTATGACTGAGCGCATCAAGACGACCGTAGTCGGGAGCTATCCAGTTCCAAGCTGGTTGGTTGGCAACTCGTCTCGTTTGGTCTTGCGCGATGCGGTGATGGTGGTGCTCAAGACCCAGGAGCTGGCCGGCCTCGATCTGATTACCGACGGCGAGCTTTCGCGGTTCGACCCCAGTCACCCCGAGACCAACGGCATGGTCGACTATTTCGTTGCCCAGATGGAGGGAATTCGCAAGCGGTTCTCAATGGCGGAGCTGCAGCGCTTTTACCACGACCGCTCGCTTGGCGCCAGAGGGTTGCCCGCCGGCATGGTTGTAGCAAAGGTCGAAGCAGGGACTCTGAACCTCGCCAACGACTACGAGTCGGTGCGGGCGTTGACGACCTTCCCGTTGAAGTTCACTTGCACCGGGCCTCACATGCTGTCGCGCGTGCTCATCGACTGTCACTACAAGGAGCGGGCGGATCTGGCGATGGATATCGCTGAGGTTTTGCGCTGCCAGTTGGAGTCGGTCGAGGCGGACGTGATCCAGCTCGATGAAGCGAACATCGTCGGACATCCCGAAGACACTGCCTGGGCCGCCGAGGCGATCAACCACGTTCTCGACGGCGTGGCCAACGAGACCGCCGTCCACATCTGCTACGGCAACTACGGCGGGCAGACCGGCCAGCGTGGGTTCTGGCTCGACTTGATTCCGTTTCTGAACAAGCTGCGCGCCGATCATCTGGTTCTCGAGTTTGCGCGGCGGGGCTACGACGAGTTGGAGGTGTTCCGCGACTTGAACCCGAGCATTCGCCTCGGCATTGGAGTGGTCGACATCAAGGACAACGAGATCGAAAGCCCCCAGCTGATTGCTTCTCGCATCGAGTCAATCGTCAAGACATTAGGCGAAGCGCGGCTAAAGTACATCCATCCCGACTGCGGCTTCTGGATGCTCCACCGCAGTGTCGTTGATCGAAAGATGCATGCGCTGGTCGAGGGTCGCGATTTGTTCGAGGGCCGTCCATAAAGGATTGCTGATCGCGGATTAGGCATTGCGGATTGAAGACATGAACACCAGTGAAGCCAAAATGGGTGAACCGCTTCGGCAGACGGGAACCGATGTTACTCAAACTGGCTATCCGCAATCCGCAATCCACAATTCAGAATTGACACGGGAACCGACGAGCGCCGAACGGGCGGCCGTTCGCACGCTGATTTTTCAGCACCTGAGCGGTATCGTGCTCGCCCCGGTCATCAAGGCGCTGGCGGATCGCGGCGTGTTCGCGCTGCTGGGCGATGCGCCCACAGGCATAACTCTCGATCGGATCTTCGAGAAGACGCGCGGCAATCGGGGCTATCTGCGCGTTGCTCTCAGGCTGCTTGTGTCCTGTCGTTGGATGGAGCAAGCGCAAGACCAGAACGATATTCGGTATTCGCTCACGCCCGAAGGCAGAATAGCAGTCTGGCTCGCGCCGCTTTACGGCGAAGTCGTTTCGTTCATACCCAAGGCGCTCTTCCTCGACGATTTCCTGTTTGGAAAGTCGGATAGAGCTGTGCTTCCGCACCTGCAGGACCTAGTCCGGCGGGCTCGAGAACGATGGAGTATCTACACGGAAGGGGACACGACCGCAGCCAAAGTTCATCGGCAGACAGTTCGTTACCTGGACGGAATGCTAGTGGGCCCGGCCATGGTCGCGCTCGCGCGTGAAGGCATCTTTCGTCACTTCGAAGGCATCCGCGGCGGTATCGATCCGCGTGATCTCCCCGGAAGTTCTCGGATTCTCGCGAGCGTGTTCGAGCTGCTTGCCCTACAGGGCTGGATTTCGCGCGACCATGATCATCTGCAACTGACCCCGACTGGCCGCTACGCAGCTCGGATCGCGACGTCGTACGGCGTAACGGTATCTTATCTGCCGCTGTTTGACGTGCTCCCTACCCTGTTGTTCGGGAACCCGAGAATTCCCAGGATAGACGAGTCCGGCGGCGAGTTGCTGGTCAACCGCGGAATGAACGTGTGGGGCAGCGGCGGCGCACACAACACTTATTTCAAGAGAAGCGACGAAATCATCATCGAGCTGTTCAACCGGCCACTGGATCAGCAGCCTCAGGGCATCTGCGACATGGGCTGCGGCGATGGCTCGTTCCTCGAGCACGTCTACGAGATAGTGAAGTCAAAGACACAGCGAGGCGGTGTGCTGGATTCGCATCCGCTCGTACTGATAGGCGCGGACGTCAGCAAAGTGGCGCGGAGGATCACTAAGCAGCGGCTGCGCAAAGCCGGCATCCCTGCATTCCACGTGATCCGCGGTGACATAAACCGTCCGGCGTACCTGGCAAGCGAACTGGAGCAACTGGGTCTGGATATTCATAACCTGCTTCACGTTCGATCATTCCTTGATCACAACCGCCCCTACCTTCAACCTGCCAACTACGTGCCGGGATCGCGGAGGGTGACGACGACCGGGGCCTTCGCTTGTCTGGGCGAGGAGATTCCAGCGGACGAGCTGGAAGAGAATCTTGTGCGGCATCTGCGCCGCTGGGCGCCCTATGTCGGAAGGTTCGGTCTGCTCGTTATGGAGCTGCACACGCTGCCACCGAGCCTGGCGGCTGCCAATCTAGATCGGACGCTGGCGGCGCCCTACGACGCGGCGCATGGGTTCTCCGATCAGTATCTCGTCGAGCCCCAAGTCTTCCTTGCGTGCGCGCGCGAGGCGGGACTGGTCGCTGACGAGCGGTTCCAGGCTCAGTTCCCGCCATCGGAGTTGGCTACGGTGAGCATAAACTTCTTCACCGCGTCCTCGTGACCAGGCCGACGCAGCTCACAACCGAGGCAGGGTTCCACCAAATACAAATGGAGGTCACAATGCGCGCGATCGATATGCACGTCCACGTTCCCGAGCCGCCGGGCGACGCCGGCGCCGAAGAGAGGCAGCGTATGGCCGGGTACTTCAAGACGGACCTTTTGCCTCAGTCCCCCGACGATATGTATGAGAAGTACAGATCGTTGGATCTGATGGCAGTCATTTTCTCAATCGATGCGGAAACGCGCAGCGGAGATCGTTACGTGGGCAATGACTATGTTGCCGGAGTGGTGAAGAAATATCCCGACCGGTTTATCGGCTTTGCATCGGTCGATCCGTGGAAAGGAGAAATGGCGATTAAGGAACTCGAGCGCGCGATTAATGGACTTGGTCTTCGCGGCCTGAAGCTCCACCCCACGAGCCAGGCCTTCTTCCCTAATGACGAGCGCTTCTATCCCCTTTGGACGAAGTGTTCGGAACTCGGTGTGCCGGTAGTATTTCATACCGGGCAGACTGGCGTAGGCGCGGGAACGCCCGGAGGCGCGGGGCTCAAGCTGAAATACGCACAGCCTCTATTAATAGATGATGTTGCGGCCGACTTCCCGGGCCTGACGATTATCATGGCGCACCCGGCGGTGCCCTGGCAGGAGGAGCAGCTCTCGATTGCTCTGCACAAGGCCAATGTTTATATCGACCTGTCCGGCTGGTCGCCGAAGTACTTCCGGCCAGTGCTGGTCCAATACTCTACAACCATCCTTCAAGACAAGGTGCTATTTGGGTCCGACTATCCTGCGATTCAGCCCGAGCGCTGGCTAAAGGACTTCGAGTTGCTCGAGATGAAGGAAGAAGTCCGCCAGAAGATTTTGCTGGGAAATGCTCGAAAGCTCTTGCGACTATGACTGAGGTTTCTACCCTGATCCACCCGGAAGTACTACACGAAGTTCTTGGCAGGACCGCGCTCGACCACGGCGATCGCGTGGCCATCATATGCGGAGAACGAAGGCTGACGTTTGCCGATGTCGACGCGGAGTCGAATCAGTTGGCGCGAGGCTTGCGCGATCTCGGCCTGAAGTCTGGCGATCGGCTCGGTTTGTTTCTACCGAATTGTCCGGAGTTTGAGATTGGCTTCTATGCTGCCAGTAAGCTTGGGGCGATTGCGTGCCCCATCAACTCCGCATATCGCGAGCGTGAGATCACTTACCAGTTGAATGACGCGGCCGCGGCCGTGCTTCTCACCCATGCCAAGCTCTTGCCCGTAGTCAATGCCGCTCGCCCACAGTTATCGAGTGTACGCGCAATCATTGTAGTAGGCGAGCACGGAGCAGATGATTCTGCCGGCCTGTTCAGGTATGGCGAGATTATCTGCGGACACCCGCCGGATCCGCTCGATGTGCAGGTCGCCTCGGATCAACTCGTAGCCATGCCATACTCGAGCGGAACTACGGGTCTTCCGAAAGGGGTGATGCTGACGCATCGGAATCTGGTTCGCAATCACGAACAGTACGTGCGCGCTATGCGTTTCGGCCCTGACGATTCATACATCGTGTATATGCCGCTATCGCACATCTATGGCGTTGCGCTGATGGGCGCGGCAATGATGTCGGGCGCAAAGCAGATTCTGCTCGAGCGTTTCGATCTGGACACTGTGGTCCGCTTGATCTCAGAGCACGGCGTGACGTGGCTCTTTACTGTTCCGCCGATCCTGCTGACGCTCGCGAACACTCCTGGTCTCGAGGCCGGGCAATTTCGCACGATCAAATTCGCGTTCAGCGCGGCCGCGCCGCTCGCTCCCGATGTTGCTCGCCGGGTTGAAGCGCGCCTCGGCTTCCGGATAATCCAGGGCTACGGTCTTACGGAAGCTTCGCCCGCCACTCACAATAGTCCTCTCGATCCTGATCGCATCAAGCTTGAAAGCGGGGGCGTGTTGCTGGCGGACACCGAGCACAGGATCGTCGACATCCTGACGGGCGAGCAGGTTGGCCCGGGCGAGATTGGCGAGATCTGCGTGCGGGGTCCGCAGGTGATGCAAGGCTATTGGAATGCGCCGCAAGAAACAGCCCGAGCATTGCGCGACGGCTGGCTTCACACCGGCGACACCGGTTGGATCGACGACGAAGGGTACATCTACATCGTTGACCGAATGAAGGAGATGATCAAATACAAGAGCTTCAGCGTCGCGCCGGCTGAACTCGAGGCTGTGCTCCTCGAGCATCCGGACGTTGCCGACTGTGGCGTCACCGGTGTACCGGACGAAGAGGCCGGCGAGGCGCCGAAGGCATTCGTGGTACCGGTAGCGGGTCGAACGATCGATCTAGAGGCGTTGGCTCGGTTCGTCAGCGAGCGCGTGGCTGGCTACAAGCAGATTCGCCATTTCGAATTGATCGATTCGATTCCCAGAACGCCGTCGGGGAAGATTCTGCGCCGGATGCTTAAGAAGTGAGACGAGTTTCGGATTGCGAATTGCGGAATGCGGATTTCAGATTTTGGGTTTCGGAATGCTGACCGCTGACCGCTGTCAATGATATCGAAATGAATACACCAGACAATTCGCAATCCGAAATCCGAAATCCGCAATCGGATGATCCGCAATCGGGTTACGCCTGGTATGTCGTTTTCGTGCTGATGGTCTGTTACACACTCTCCTTTATCGATCGGCAGATACTCAGTCTACTAGTCGGCCCAATCAAACAGGATCTAGCTATCAGCGACACCCAAATCGGATTGCTCCAAGGGCTGGCGTTCGCGGTGTTTTACACATTGCTTGGGCTGCCCATGGGCCGTCTTGCCGACCGCAGCAGCCGCCGCAACCTGATCGCCGCGGGCGTGTTTTTCTGGAGCCTGATGACCGCTCTGAGCAGTATAGCTACAAGTTTCTGGTCGCTGTTCTTTGCTCGATTGGGAGTCGGAGTGGGCGAGGCTACGTTGGGACCGTCGGCGTTCTCGCTGATTGCTGATTACTTTCCAAAAGAGCGCCTTGCAAAAGCGCTCAGCGTATACTCGGCGGGAATCTTCATCGGCTCGGGTCTGGCTCTCATCGTTGGCGGAACCGTGATTAGCGCAGTGACCAATCTGCCGGCAGTCGCGATCCCGATACTCGGGACAATGGCGGCGTGGCGGCTCACGTTCCTGATTGTTGGAATACCAGGCATCGTGATTGGTCTCCTCGTCTACACGGTTCGCGAGCCGATCCGCCGGAACCTGCTCCGAGGAACCGACGGGCGCGTGTCGCAGCTCACTCTTCGCGAAGCGGCCGGCGCGCTGCTTCTGCGCTGGCGCTCGGTTGTCGGCGTGTCAACAGGACTCTCCGCTCAAGCGATGTGCAACTATGCCTTGCAGGCCTGGGCGCCGACCTTCTTCATTCGTGTGTTTGGGTGGAGCCCCAGGCAGACCGGGCTGGTCCTTGGAACGATGATCCTGACTACGGGTTGGTTGGGGATGTATGTTGGCGGGGCGCTCTGCGAAAGGTGGCAGCGAACTCAGATGAGCGAGGCGCCGCTCAAGGTCGGTGTGATCGGCACAATCGGCGCCGGTGTGTTTTTCTGTCTGGCAATGAGCATCCAGCAGGTGGCGTGGACGGTCGCGGTGCTGATACCGGCAATGTTCTTTCTAGCGATGCCGGTGGGCAGTTCCTATGCCGCCCTGCAGCTGATCGTTCCCAATCAGCTGCGCGGTCAGGTTTCTGCGCTGCTACTTTTTACAATCAACGTGGGCGGGCTGATTATGGGCCCGTGGATGGTCGGAGCTCTCAATGATATCCTGGGCGAAAAGATGGTGGGCTACTCGCTGGCCATTACGGTGGGACTTGGGTCCATCGCATCGGCGAGCCTTTTCAGAGCCACGTATAGGCCATATCGTGCTGACTACGATCTCATGCATAAAGGCGAGCAAGGCAAAGGTCGCTAGACAACGAGGCGAGCACTGCGAGCCGTCAATGAACTTCCCGATCCGAGTCCCCCCAGTAGGGCTTACGAAGCGTCTTTCGGTCGATCTTGCCGGCGCGTGTCTTTGGAACCTCTTGCCGAAGTTCCACCGACTTCGGCGATTTGACCCCGCCGAGTTTCTCCTTGCAGTGTATGAGGATCGCCTCCTCGGTTAGCGACTCACCTTCTCGCAGAACAACAATGGCTTTGACGGCTTCTCCCCACTTTTCATGTGGCACGCCGATCACTGCACATTCGTGAACCTGGGGCAACGCCATTATGGCGGCTTCTACCTCGCCGCAATACACATTGAACCCGCCGGTGACGATCATGTCTTTCTTGCGATCGACTATGTATAAGTACCCGTCCTCGTCGAGGTAGCCTACATCACCAGTGTGATGCCAGCCAAGGGCTCTTATCTCGGCGGTTGCATCGGACAGGTTGTAGTACCCCGGTGTTATGAGAGCGCCCCGCGCGACGATTTCACCGCGTTCCCCGCGCGGCAGGATTCTTCCGTCTTCGTCCATGATTGCCAGTCGCACGGCGGACGTTGCCTTGCCGCAACTCCGCAAGCGCTCGGGGTGGTCGCCGCCAGCAGCAGCCGCTACCGTTTGAGGATCCAGCCATGTCAGCAACATCTGCGATTCCGTTTGGCCGTAGCATTGACACATGCACGGCCCAAAGACCTCGACACCGTTCCTGAATCTGTCGGGCGAGACCGGCGATCCGGCGAGCAGGAAGACTCTCAAACTCGAATAGTCGAAGCTGCCGATTTCGGGATGGGCCAGGAGGGCGTAGAACGCGGTCGGCGGCAGGAATAGATGAGTGATTCGGAAC
>JBGQGO010000057.1:0-15950 GCA_041497455.1 Blastocatellia bacterium
ATCTGGGCTTGTGCAACGATGTGAAGCGCAAGCGTCGTCTTGCCGCCCGACTCCGGGCCGTAGATTTCCACAATTCGCCCGCGAGGCACGCCCCCGATCCCTATCGCGGCATCCAGACTGAGGCATGAAGTGGATATGGCTGGAATATCCATAACCTTCTTCTCGCCCAGCCGCATTATTGAGCCTTTGCCGAACTGCTTCTCTATGCTTGCAATCGCCATGTCTATGGCGCGGTTACGCTCGGTTCGATCATCTGCCATTTTGGTGATCCCTTTCTGTCTTGAGGTAGCCCAGGAAGGCTCACTATATCACAACCAAAAACCAACTTCCCAAATCAATTGTCAGGGTTAGTCAATGAACCTTGCGGTCTTCTGGTCGTTCAGCAGCGTATCGGGGACATCCCCAAAGTGTCTCGACCGGTGGGACAACATTTCAGGAATGAACCTCGATCTGAAATGGATTAGTAGAGAGAGACGCACGGTACGCTAGATATCGCGTCCGTGATCGCGAGCCTGAAGGCGTCATTGACCCTAATTTCAACGGCGCAGGCAACCCGTTGGCACGGAGGTTGCACAAACGCGATGCGGCCGAGGCGTGGAAAGCGAGGTCGCCGAGTTGCTCCACCGTGCACGGAGCAATTCGAAAGTTCTTGAAACAAACGAAGCCGAATCGCGTTTGAGCGGGTTGGATGTCGCGCACTTAAGAGAGCGCGAGATCAGTTTTGGGACGGCTACGAACGGGTTCAGAACAGAACAAACAAGGGGTGGAGAAAAAGAAATGGCTAGAAACATTCACGCAAAACAAATAAACAGGAGAGTTGACACAGCCACGGTAAGCTGGTCGGCGGTTGACGCCAGCGAGCTTAAAGAGGTAGTTCGCGACGGGTTGGTCGCGATGAACGCCACGGAGCGGGAAGAGTTCACCGGAACGCTTGAAGCCGAGCTGAGGCGCGCCGGCCTGAACATGCGCGCCTATCTAATACCGCTTGGCATCCCGGGCCGAAGCCCTGAGGACCTCACGCCAACCGAGGTAGCTCACATGATGAGGTTTCTCAAACTCAACGTCCCTCAGGCCATGCCCGCTCTCGAGCGGGCGCTGATGCGTTACGAGATCTTTTCAGCCGGCATTGGCGGCAAAGGTCACCGCATCGCAGCATAAAGCGTTAGGTCGAGTTGGAGTTTTGGAAAGCCCGCCTGGCTGCCTCTTACTGCTAGGCGGGCATTCGAGTCTCTAGCAGGCTGATGAAAAAGTCGATGACACACAATTATTCAGTGGCAATCCCACCAACGCAGTTGGTGGATCGTTCATACTCGGCCTACACGGGGCAGTGGGCAGGGGTCCCGAATCCCACCAACGCAGTTGGTGGATCGTTCATATTCAACCTGGCCCTGATCAGCCGAAACGTGAATCCGGGCACAGAGTTAGGCTGGGTATGAACAAACCACCAACTGCGTTGGTGAGATTCAAGAGCACGCTGCCGTCTTGCTTGTAGGCTGAGTGAACGAAACCACCAACTGCGTTGGTGGGATTATCGGCACCCCCCTGAGACGCCCTTTCGGATTTTTCAGCAGCCTGCTAGCGCTTTGCCTCGCCGGACGACCTCGATACTGTATCCCGCCCGAAGTTCAGTTGTGCAAAGCCGCCTCAATCACTGCATAGCTGGCGTGGCCTTTTTGTCGGCGCACTCTGCGCAATCCAGCTCCCCCACTTCCTAAACAGCTCGAACCTACTGTAGTATTCCTGCTGCAAGCGGCGAGACGAATCGCGCTTGCTTCCCCCTGCCGCAATACTACTTGAAGATGAGAAAGACCTTTCTCGCAATCGATCTGATTCTGCTTACCTGGCTTTCATCGGCTGGCGCTTTTGCACAGCAAGCTCCGGATTCCAGGGACGGCCCACCGAGCCCGGCGCTCGCGCGGGCGCGGCAACTGATCACGCTCCTAGACTCCAAAGAAGTAAACGCACCCGCAAAGCTCAAGCAAGCTCTTTCCGACGAGAACTGGTACGTAAGAGGCGAGGCGGCCAGAGCCCTGGGGAGGCTCGGAGATAAGTCAGCCGGTCCGTTACTGCTAACCCTGCTCCAAGACCAAAGCTGGTTCGTGCGCAGCGCAGCCCTCGAAGCGATCGCATCCCTCGGCGCGGCATCCGAGGCCGCAGCGCTGCGTGAGCTGACGACTTCACCAGATGCTTACGTTCGGGCACGCGCTGTGGCGACCTCGGCGGCTGGCAACTCCGCCGCCGCCGATTCGTTGATTCAAGCGCTCGCCGACAGCGATGAACTCGTTCGGCGCGCGGCGGCCACCGCGCTCGGGGAACTGAAGGCGGCGAACGCCGTTGATGCTCTGCTCGGGCTTTTGAAAGATGATGATCCGGGCGTGCGAAAGGCCTCGGCAGTCGCGCTGGGGAGAATCGGGGACAAACGGGCGGCCAGCGCGGTCCTGGCATCGGTTCCGGAAGCTGCCGCCGGCCAATGGGAATACGCGGCCGCGCTTTATCGATTGGGCAATCGCGACCATCTCGATCAGATAACGGCGGCCCTGCGAAGCGAATACGCCGACGTCCGTCAGGCTGCTCTCAAAACGCTTTTAGAGCTCGGCGACAGTCGCGCGCTGCCTGCGCTCCTGTCGCTCGCAGCCAACGACGAAACCTCTGCTAAAAGAAATGCGCTTCACACTCGCCTGGCTTTAGCCAATGGTCTCGCGGCATTCGAAGGCGAGGAATCAAGAATAGCGCTGATCAATATGCTCGGTGACGCCGAACCCGCCGTGCGTGTGGCCGCTGTGGGTTCGCTTCTTAAGACCAGTCGTCCCAATCCTAAGAGTGAGTCTTCTCAGCGTTCACTCATCGCGCTGGTGGGCGCGTTGAAGAAAGAGAATTCGCCGATCGTGATCGACGCGATCACCGAAGCTCTCGCGGCCTTCGATCGAACCCGCGTCGCTGACCTGTTGCTCGATGCGCGCGATGCCGAAGGCAAGCTCAGCCCCAACGTGCTCAAAACGCTGGCCTCAGCCGGCGTCACTACTGAGAGCCAGTCCTCGCAGTTGAACGCCGGGGACGTGGTTGATCGGCTCCGCGCCGCGGATAGGCTCGCTCGTCTCGGCGACGCTAAAGCGGTCGAGCCTTTGATCGACGCACTCGCCAGCGCGAAAGAAACTCAGGTCAGAGTCAAGGCGGCTGAAGCGCTCGGCGCGCTTCGGGACCGTCGCGCGGTCGAATCTTTGATGACCGCCGCACGCGCGCCCGAAACCCAGCTAAGGGCCGCCGCAGTCACCGCGATCGGATTGATTGCTGATCACGTCGCAGCCGAAGCGCTGTTTATCGCGGCCCGAGACAATGAGCCAAGTGTTCGAGAAGCCGCGGTCCACTCGCTCTCGGCTTTGGGGATATCGGTAGAGAAAGTCTCTGCCGACCTTTCGAGTTCGAACTGGCAAGTGAGGGTGGCCGCCGTTACCACGCTCGGCCGCCTCGGTGATCCAGGCGCAGTGCCCTCGATCATCTCAGCCTCGAAAGACAGTGATAGCCGCGTTCGTTCGGAGGCCGCGCGAACGCTCGGCGCGTTCAGCGCTCCCAGCGCGACCAATGCTTTGATAAGCGCCTTGAGCGATCAGAGCGCAGATGTGCGAGTCGAGGCTACCTTCGCGCTTGGAAGAATGAAAGACAGCCGCGCGCTTGTGCCGCTCACGTCACTGCTCACCGATCGAGACCCGCGCGTGAGCCTTGCAGCAGCGGAGTCCTTAGCCAGATTGCAGGACCCGCGCGCAACTCGCGTGCTGATCGATTCGCTTTCGAGCGCCGATTGGCGAGTGCGTTCTCGCGCGACGCAGGTGCTTGCGCGCGTGGCTACCGAAGGCTCGCTCGACCAGGCCGTCGTGCCTTTGGCAGCCGCGCTAGTCGACAAGGACCCTGTGGTTCGCTACTACGCGGCTGAGGCGTTGACCGGCATCGGAGCGAAGGCGGTTCCGGCTCTGATCGAAACTCTGCGGGCGCATCGCGAAAACGACCGTGATCGAGCCGCGCGTGTCTTGTGGCGCATCGGCGCTCCAGCGGTCGATCCGCTGCTCGCGGTCTTGCAGGACAAAAGGACAACACCGGAGATGCGCGCCGCCTCGGCGCGGACACTTGGGATCATCGGCGACAAGCGTGCGATCAAAGCACTCGCGCTGGTGCTCAAGGACGAACGCTATTTTGTCCGGCAGCAAGCGGCGATCGCGTTAGGGCAAATCGGCGATTCAGCGGCTGGCCTGCTTCTGGAAATGGCTAGCTCGTCGACGCCTTCCACGAGAGAAGCGGCCATCGAAGCTCTGGGTAGCGCCGGCTCCGCTCGTGCGCTCGATCGAGTCATCGAAGCGCTCTCCGATTCAAACCCAAACGTCCGCTCGGCTGCCGTGCGGGCTCTCGGCGAAAGCTCGAGCGAACGCGCCGTGCCCTACCTGATAGCGCTGCTACGGGATGAGTCGAGCGCGCTTCGAGGGCCGGCGGCAGCATCGCTTGGCCGGCTCGGCCACGTGGCGTTACCGAGTTTGGTTTTGGCGCTGAAAGACGGCAAGCCTTCAGTTCGCCAACTCGCAGCGGCGGCGCTTGGCGACATCGGTTCCAAAGACGCAGTCGGGCCGTTGATTGATCTGGTCACTACCGACCAGTCAGGAGCGCGGCCCGAGGCCATCGAAGCGCTCGGCAAGATAGGCGACCCCGCTGCGATCGGTCCCATTCTGTCCGTGCTTCGAACGGCATCGGTGGCGGTAAGAAAGCGAGCGATCGGCGCGCTTGCCAGGTTCCGCGACGCCCGCGCGATCGATGCGTTGACGGCGGCGCTTTTGGATCAGAACGAAGAGGTGAGACAATCGGCGGCGGCGGGCCTGGGCGAAATCGGCGACGAGCGCGTCGTTGCGAAGCTCGAGCTATTGGCCGACAACGATTCAAGCTCCGATGTGCGCGCGGCAGCGGTGCAGGCTATCGAACGCATTCGTCAAGCTCAGAGGACGGGAACGCAAAAGCCGTCTCGGCCGTGATGAGACTTCACAGAAATGATTCATACAAACAAATGAAAAGAGCACGTTCCATTCTGTCGATTCTTCTCGTGTTGCCGATGCTTCTGCTGGCTGGCTGCAAAACCGGGGAAGCCCCTTCTAACACCGCAGCGAAGCCCGCACCGGCGGACAATTCAAACCAGGCGGCCTCGAGCGCCGGCCGCAACACCAACTCATCAAAGGAAGGCGATGCCTCAACGGCCGCGAAGCCCGCTGGGCCGGCGCAACTGATCGGCACCTATGAATCGCGTGAAGTGCACGACCAGGGAGTCGTTACGTTGATCACTCAGCTTAAGACCCTCTGGATGTTCTCATCCGACGGAACATATTCACGCGTGTCGGAAGTCAAGGGCCGGCCTTATCACGCCGATTCCGGCACGTTTCGCATCGAGCCGCCCGATAAGCTCGTGCTGACCATTCAGGTCACCGGCTTGAAGACGAAGCGGCAGATACAGAGTCCGCCTCTGTCAAAGACGCACACATTCAGTCTGTCTCCCGACGGCGAGGAATTAAGATTGACCTCCGCCAAGGGGTCGATTGGGATCTTTCAGCGGGTCACGAAACCGAAGACTCCGTGAACAGCCCTCTTCTGATGCGGTCCTGGATCAAAGTAGGAAAGCTGATTCTGGCCGGAGCCGTAGCTCTGCTGGTTGTATCGTGTGGCGCGCCAACTGAATCGCGGCCGCCAGGAGTGCAACAGGCTTCTGATACTGGCTCAATCGAAGATTCTGGCAAGCGTCTTTCGGGCGAGTTTGTCTTGAGCGCCGTCGAAGATGCTTACCGGCCGAAGAACGCTCAAGCTCAACCTCAAGCCGTCTTCAGTTTTGATGAGAATGGAAACTTTAAGCGGCAAGACAAATCGCGCGTTGAGGAAGGCGCCTATCTGATAGGGAGCAAGGGCGAACTTGTGATCTACATTGAGAAGGTCAACGGGGAACTGCTAGCAGCCGCGCGAGTCGATCGCTATGTGATCATCGATCAGCGAGACGACTCAATCACGCTGCAGGGCGGACCATCTAAAACGCTCGTCCTGCGAAAACGCTGAGTTTCAAAGCAGGCTCGTGATGCTCATCCCCAATCAAGCTTCGACCTTACAACTTTCTTGCGATTTCTGCTTTTCACTTTTCGCCACTCACCTCTTGCGCTATGATGACTATAAGCTTTTTTAGACGCCTCATCCGAGGTCCAGGGAGTAACCAGGAGCAGCAAGCTCCACAGCCGTTTCGCAGTTGGGGAGAATCACAATGCGCGCCTATGAAATAAAGGCGGAGCGAGGGCGCGAAGTCACTTTAGAGACGCC
Organism: Blastocatellia bacterium; assembly: GCA_041497455.1. Taxonomy (GTDB): domain Bacteria; phylum Acidobacteriota; class Blastocatellia; order UBA7656; family UBA7656; genus Onstottus_A. The sequence continues at coordinate 6,328 of JBGQGO010000057.1, forward strand.
CGACTTTCTCGAGCAAGCGCGTCAGCTACTGTCCCGCAGCCTGCCCGTCGAGCTGCGCATGAGCGGAAGCAGCATGAGGCCCGCCATCGAAGACGGCGACATCATCACCCTTGAACCGGTCACCGGCGACCCAATCAAGCAAGGTGACATCGTGCTCTATCACAGCCGCTTCGACACCGCAGTCATCCACCGGGTGATTCGCCTCGAGCGTTCGTCATCAGAGCGATGCATCGTGACGCGAGGCGACGCGGCTTCGCACAACGACACTCCCGTTCCGCTTCACCGGATTCTCGGCCGCGTCAAACGCGTCGAACGAGCAGGCGAACGAATAAGGATGGTCGTCCCTAAGCGTAGCCTTACTCAGACCGTGCTGGCCTGGTTACATCGATTGAAGTTCTGGTAGGTTCTGATCGAACGCAGTAGATTAACGCTCACCTCACCTCGGCAGCACTCGCCCGGAAACAAGCAGCCAAATCAAGAGAAGCCCCAGCGCTATTCGATACGCGACGAATGCGTAGGTCGTGTGGCGTTGAAGATATCTGAGCAGGAACGCGATCGATAGATAGCCCGAGACGCCCGACACAACCGTCGCCACGGCAATCGCGGTCCATCCTGTGTTGATCGAGTGGAGCGCTTTTGGAAGCTCGAGCAGCCCGCTCGCGGCAACCGCGGGGATGGACAGCAGGAACGAAAAGCGCGCTGCGGTTTCACGCTTCAAGCCTGAGAACAACCCGCCGGTTATCGTGCTGCCCGACCTGGACGAGCCGGGTATCAGCGCCAGCACCTGCGCTGCCCCAACGACGATCGCGTCAGAGATTCTCAGGTGATTCATGTCTCTGCGCTGATTTCCAACGATCTCAGCAACCGTGAGCAGAAGCGCCAACCCGATCAAGCTGCCGGCGATGATTCGCAGGTCCTTCGTGAGCATGCCTTCGATCTGATGGCGGAACAGCAGACCTACGATGGCAACCGGCAGCGTCCCGATGATGATCAGCCAGCCGAGCGTCGCGTATTGCTTTTGTGATTCATCAGCCGCGCGGCCAGTGAGCTTAGCGAGATTCGCTGTGATAAAACCGGTGATGATCTTGATGATGTCAGTCCAAAAGTAAACGATCACGGCGAGCAGGGTGCCGAGTTGAATGACGGCTATGAAAGCGGTCCATTGATCCGGATGCTGAGGATCGACCAGGTTCATCCACTTGCCGGCGAGGGTCAGGTGAGCGGTGCTGCTCACCGGTATGAACTCGGTAAGACCTTGAATGAGACCGAGGATTATGGCTTCGAGAATTGACATTGAGCGTGGTTCCTTGCTTGTTGGTCAACGGGCGAGTGATAGTAGCGAGCGCCGTTGCTGGCTGTCAACGATATGCAACGTTGCATGCTTCCACGCGCTTTGCGGCTTTGCGACTTTGCGTGAAAAAAACCTGGGCGCAGATCTGTTTGCGGTTGAGACATTGACACGGCCGCGTTGATAGCGGTATCGACTTCTTCAGCGAATTCAAAGAACACGAGGATGAAATGAGCGACGAAGGTAAGCCAGGGTCAACGAGCGAAGAAGGGAAGCGAGAGCTGAAGATATTCCTGGAGTTCTGGTTGTTGATCGGGTTGCTGGCGGGCTTCAACCTATACAACTACTTTCGGGGCGGCAGCAAGATGTTCCTTGTAGTAGGAATCATCTGCGTTGTGGGATTCATCGGGTGGGCGTTGTTTTATCTTTTTTATGTACGCCGGCGCGCAGAGTGATGCAAAGTTGACAGCCTTGAGAATGATTGTTTAAGATCACGTCTTGGTTTCAGCAATGAAAAGTCAACCGTAGTGGCCAGGTAGCTCAGTTGGTAGAGCAGCGGACTGAAAATCCGCGTGTCGGCGGTTCAACTCCGTCCCTGGCCACCATAATTTCTCCATAAGTTACGGGCCGTCTTTGAGGTCGTCATTCCGCTTCATGGGTCACAGCATGGATGACTTAGCCCGCGACGCGATCAACGCCACCAAGACGCGAGTGCTGGCGCGCTCAGAATACCAAGACGCGAATAGTTTTCCTCGCTCAAGGCTCTCCCTTTCTACGGGGCCGCAGCCGCGAAGGAGCCGGAATCAGCCGGGGAAGGTGTAATCTATGTACAGGTCGCCGGTGGAGAAGTTGTCCGGCAGCTTGGCCAGCTCGCTCTTCGCTTCTGGGGACGCCTTGACCGCGCCAGCCGGGATCCAATCGCTACGGACCAACTTGTTCTTGGTCTGCTTCTCCAGCGCGACCATAAGTTTCGTCCGGGGGACCTCCGTGCCTTTGTCGAGGTCACCGTAAGGTCGCTTTCTATCTGGGTCGCCGCTCTCAGTCGAGCACATCGCCACGCACTTTTCGCTTATCGCCGAGACGGCCGGAATCGGAGTCGCGTTAGTGCTGCCGTGATGGCCGACCTTGTAGAAGTCGATCGAGCCCAGAATTTCCTTGGCGTTCTTAGTGATGCCCGGGTCCGCGCCTGTTACCTTCTTGCCATAGAGCCAATAAGACCAGTTGCCCCACTGCGCATCGCCGACGAACAACAGCTTTTTGCCCTGGCAGGTGAACAGGATCACCAGACTCTGGTTGTTCAGCGTACCGTCCAGCGCGTCAGCCATCGCCAGCAATACGTCGGGTTGCGCAGCGCGGAGCACCTTCTCCATGGCTTTTGGCGAACCATTCTGGTCGTTCTCAATCTGTTCCGTGGTTCGATACTCTTGAAATGCCCGTGTGGGATAGTCCCTCGCAGTTGCCGGCCACTCCTTTTCGAACGGTGTGAGGCGCTCGGTGTCAGGCAGACCCCCCTCGGCAGCCGCCGCAAGGTACTGCTCTTTCTTGTTGTCGGCGTCGGCAAACGTGCCCCCCGAATCCTTCGGAGAGGGAGCGAGCAATTGCGCGGTGATCGCCCCTTTTAGCACTTCTGGCAGCTCCGGATCGTCACCACCCTGATAATAGGAGGTCTTCGGCTTGTTCTTAAACCCTTCGGTGAGGAGCTTGAGGGCCTTTGCATTGCCCACCTCGCCAGCCCCGAGCTGAATGCCGAGGGCATTCTGCACTTTGTCAAGCGCCTGAGCGCCGGCAGGATCCTTTCGCGCGCCGAGCTGGAGCCTGAGCTGGTTGGCCAACGAACTAATCTGCGCATGGAATTTAGCCGCACCTGAGTCTCCGGGATCCAGACGGTTCGTGATCCATACCCCGCCCACCTCGAACTGCGCGAAGTCGTCGTAGTTCGAGGCGAAACCGGAAAGATGGTCGGCGTGGTAATGCGTCGCGATGACGAGCGCTAGCTTTCCGCCAGTTTCTTTCACAAGATCTTTAACGCACTCGTCCATAGTTTTGATGTTGCCCGCGTGCACACCGCAATCGATTAGGATGTGCTGAGGCCCCGTCTTCGTCGGTACCGTAAGAAGAAAGAAATCGCCGAAGCCAATCCGGTACATGCGCACGCGAAGAACGCCTTCTACTTTGCCGCCTCCGATATCGGGCTTCGACGGTCTGGCCGGCTTGCGCGGTTTCCGCGTGGCTTTGGCCGCAGCCTGCTTGCGGGTCGTCGAGCGGCCGGTTCGCGTTGTAGATGCGCCCGTGCGCGTTGCCTTCTTTGCTGTCCTCTTAGCAGTATTTTTAGCCATATCAGAACCCCTGATGGAGCAGGCCGAAGTTGACCTGGAAATGCTTCGGATCATCGGTGTTGCCGTTGAGCAGACCCATCGCCATGTGATACTCACGTTGACGCGCCTTACGGAGGTTTCCCTCGCCTTCTGTTAGCGGTTTGCGGATGGCGAAGCGGACCTCAGCGTCGCCGACAATGCCGCGCCTGAGGCCGAAGCCAACCTCGGGTGCGGAGATGATTAGCGTTACGCCGCCGCGAAATGGGAACGAGCCAGCGTCGGGCACGTTCTTGTCGAAAGGCACCTTCTTCGTTTGCACCAGCTCTACTACCATGTCGATGCGCAGGCTGCCGTCGGGCGCGATGCGAAACACCGGATGGAAAGATGGTGCGTAGGGTTTGAACTCGGCCGCCAGTGACCGATCCGGATCAAAGCCCAGCCTCGCCGCGTTGTCCTGCGCGTATTGGCGGAGAATCTGTCCGTTGATGTCCTTTTCCTCCCTGGTCAGCCCATTCGGGTTGCCGAACACGAGGTTAGTCATCGCCTTCTTCTTGGTCTTCGGATGCGTGATGACGGCCTTGACCGGCGGGAGCGCCCCCGGGCAGGGCGGATGCGTCCATTTCGGAACGCGCGGCCAACTGAGCGCGTCCTGCGAGAAGAAACTAGCGTTCTCCGGGTAGATGCCGCGCACGCGGAAGGCCTGCATCAGCGCATCGCGGATGCCGCTGCCGTCAATCGGCTTGAGGTCGAGATTCACAGTAACAAGGGCGCGCAGATAATCGCCAAAAGTAATGTCCACCGGCGGGCAGTAGTCGAGGGCGCGAGCACAGATCTGGAAGAACTCGGAGGCCGTCGTCGACGCCTGCTCCGCCAGCAGCTCGGCGAGCGGACCGGGCAGTTCCTCGGGGTTGCTGCTGCCACCGCCGGCGCGGTAGACGCGAAATAGGTCCGCGGTCCTCTTGATATAGACGGAGAAGTAGGCATCGAACACCGCCGCGACCAGGATCGAGCCACGGAAGTGAGCGTCATTCACTCGTGTTTGAATGTCGTTCGAATTGGGCCTTATGCCTAGTGCCGAACGCAGGCCACGGTTCATCCCCGACGCCTCGCCAAACTGCTTCGCCAGTTCTATGAGGGGATTACGAATCGCCATTTGCGCCGTGAGGTCCACCTCGCCGTCAGTGGCGTGCACGCTGTCCTTTCGAGGCGCCGAGCTGGCGCCCGTCGGCGCCGCGTCGGGCTTCAGTTCGAACTGGTAGAGCCGCCCGCCCGTCTTCTGAATGGTGTCGAGCAGCGCTTCCTTGTGAGAAAAGTGGCTGAACAGCGCCGCCAGATCGGCGAACCCCTCGTGGAACGCGAGCACGTCCGGGTTAGTGGGCTCGGTGAAATAGGTACGGATGCCATCGATGATCGCGTGCGTCACCTCGTGGGCGACTATGTCGTGCGAGAGGCAGGTGAACACGCGCTGGCCGGGAAGGTTCTGTCCCTGGTTTGTTTTCTGAGCGGCGAAATAACCGAACAGGATGCCTTTGGCCTCAGGACTATAGAACGCGTTGGCCTGGACCATAGCGTGCGGGAACAGATTGAGGACCCAGATGTCCTCCGTCTTCCGCCAGGTAGCGCTCTCGCCTTCCTCAGCCCCTGGCGGACGGTCGGCACGGCGCCAACGGATGCGGCGCCCAAGCGCGGCTTCGAACTTCTCGATGGTTTCGCTAGCCACCGCGTACACCATCTGTTGATGGAAGCGCGGATCGGACTCCGACGGGTCAAGGCCGCCGCGGGCCAGGATACGATGGTCATTGAGATCAACCGGCGGATAATAGCGATCATTCGCTGCATCGTAATCGACCACCGCGATCTTGGTGCCCACCGGACCCGGCTTGAGGTTCCGCTCCCACTTGACGTTCACCGACATCACGTTGCCGATGTAGTTGCCGGCGCTCGGATCAAGCGCGTAGACCTTGAGCGCTCGCATCGTCGGCTCTTCCAACTCCATCCACGACGACGATGCAGGCACTGACGCCTTCGGTGACTTGTTGGTTCCCTTCCTTCTTAGTTTCGCTTTGCTGCTCGGTGCATCGGAGTTCTGGATGGGCATTTGTTCTCCTTTTCGCCGTCCCGTCGAACATCGCTCAGCGCCTTCTCGTCGGACTTGCCCCGCAGGTCCTCGGCCAAAGGTAGGAAGTCAAAAAGATCTCGTTGAAATTCAAACAAACGCTTCTAGGAGGGACGCGCGACTCTAACACAATCCCTTAGCTGATACAATGCCTTTCGAATCAGTGTCATCCGTGGTCTATGCGTTCGGAAGAATCGCTTTGCTAGTGTCGCATAGACCACGGATGACACCGATCCGACGGATTCACCCGGATACCACATCTTTTCGTCTAAACTTCCAACCGATTGCCGCGCCAACTCCGACCATGCCTCGGTTCACCGTTTTGAATCCGGAGGAACTGACATGGACTTATCGGAGGACGGCTGACAAGCTTACAGCAAACGATTCGATTGTGTAGAATTGGTTTCGACTAAGGTTTTCGCCCGCTCAGAAAAAGAGTGAACCTGAATGACCAGAACAAAGCGATCCGAGTCCCGGCCAGGCACACTGATGTTGATTGGAGGCGCCGAGGATAAGTTCGAGCAGAAGTTTTTACTCCGATGGTTTTTTGATAACAGCGGCGGGCGAAAGGCGCGCATCGTTGTATTGCCCAGCGCTTCTGAGAGCGAGGACAGTGGGGCTATCTACCATCAGCTCTTCACGGATTTCGGCGCACGATCGGTCGAAATAATTCCGCTCTTCAAACGCGACGATGCCGACTTGCCAGACGTGACCAGGGAGATAGTAAAAGCAACGGGCATTTTCATGACGGGCGGCGATCAGAGTAAGATCGCGGGCATACTTCATGGCACCGCATCGCTTCGCGCCATCAAAGGCGCATACGATAAAGGCGCAACCATCGCCGGAACGAGCGCAGGCGCTGCCGTTCTGAGCGACCCCATGATTGCGGGTGGAATCGGTGGAAGTCTCGCTCGCAGCGGCATGGTCAAACTAGGTGAGGGGCTGGGGCTTGCTCAATCTCTGATCATCGACCAGCACTTTCATCAGCGCAACCGCCTTGGCCGATTGCTTACGGCGGTGCTGTCTTATCCGAATATGATTGGCGTCGGAGTGGATGAAGATACTGCCGCAATGGTCACGCACAACGGTTCTCTTTCGGTCATCGGGCGAGGCACTGTGACCATCGTTGATCCGAGTGAGGCTCATTCGGTCAACCTTGCGACTACGCCGGACAAGAGTCCGCTTGCATTCTCTCGGATACTGCTGCACACGCTTGTGCATGGCAACACGTTCGATCTGAACAAGCGAGAGATCGTCTCACAGGAGTGATGCTATGAAGATACTGGAGACACAGGTCTACAACGGGCCCAATATTTACAGTCTGAATCCGGTTATCCGCATGGTGCTGGACATCGAGGACCTGGAAGAGCGGCCATCCAACCTGATCGAAAACTTTACGGACCGGCTGATGGAAATGATGCCTACACTTTACGAGCATCGCTGTTCGGAAGGCGTACCGGGGGGCTTTCTAACGCGCCTGCAGGAGGGCACGTGGGCCGGGCACATCGTTGAGCACATCGCGCTGGAATTGCAGAGCGTGGCCGGCAACGCGGTGGGCTACGGCAAAGCGCGCTCCGCTGATCGAAAAGGGGTTTATAACGTCGTATATTCCTATCTCGAAGAGATGGTAGGGGTCGAGGCGGGCCGTGCGGCTATTCGAATAGTCGAGCATCTTGCATACGGAGCGCCGCTCAACTATGAGCAGGAGCTTGCCTCGCTCAGCCGCATCCTCGACCGCGTGGCTTACGGGCCAAGCACACAGTCAATCATAAACAAAGCTCAAGAAAGAGATATACCTTTCATTCGCTTGAGCGAGAGAAATCTCGTGCAGCTTGGCTACGGCAAGCACCAGAAGCGCATCGAGGCAACAGTCACCTCAATGACAAGCCTCATCGCGACGGATCTGGCTTGCAACAAGGAAATGGCCAAGAAGATGCTCGCGGAAGCGGGCATACCCGTTCCGAAGGGCGCGCTGACCGCCAACCGTGAAGAGGCTTTCACGGCCGCCAAGGCTATAGGGTTTCCTGTAGTGCTCAAACCGGTTAGCTCCAATCACGGCAAAGGCGTGACGATCAACGTCAGGACACGGGAGGAAGTTGAACGAGCTTTTGACCGCGCATTGGAGTATTCAGACGAGGTGATAATTGAGCGCCTCGTCGAGGGACGCGATCACCGCGTGCTGGTCATCAACGACGAAGTGGCGGCAGTCTCCGAGCGCGTGCCTGCGCACGTCGTGGGAGATGGCAAACACACGCTGCAAGAGTTGATTGATTCAGAAAACAAGAATCCGCTGCGCGGTGAGGGTCACGAAAAACCACTCACCAAGATTCTTATCGACGAAGAATCGGAGCGTCTTATCGCCGAGCAATGGCTCTCGCTTGATTCGATTCCGCGTGCGGGCCAGACTGTGCCGCTGAAATATACGGCGAATATCAGCACGGGCGGCACGGCAGTGGATCGCACGGATGATATTCATTACGAAAACATCGAAACGGCGAAGCGAGCCGCGCGCATAATCGGGCTCGATATAGCCGGGGTTGATATGCTCACAACGGACATCGCCCGGCCACTGGAAGAAACGGGCGGCGCTATCTGCGAAGTCAACGCAGGGCCTGGTTTTCGTATGCACGTGCACCCCGCGTCAGGAAAGCCGCGCGATGTGGCCGGGGCGGTTCTGAGTATGCTCTTTCCGCCGGGCGCGCCCAGCCGGGTCCCGATTGTAGCTATCACGGGCACTAATGGAAAAACGACAACGTCGCGAATGCTCGCCCACATTCTGAAGCTGGCGGGAAAGAAAGTCGGACTCACGACTACGGATGGTCTGTACATCGACGGGAAGCGAATCTTACAAGGCGACTTGACCGGACCGTGGTCTTCGCGGATGGTGCTGAAGGACCCGACTGTTGATTTTGCGGTGCTCGAAACCGCGCGAGGCGGGATACTGCGGGCCGGGCTGGGATTCGATTGCTGCGACATCGGGGTGATTACTAACATTTCAGAAGATCACCTCGGGATGAACGGAATAGAGACGCTCGAAGACATGGCCGATGTTAAGTCGCTTGTTGTCGAGGTAGTCCGCCGCGATGGGTATTCGATTCTGAACGCGGAAGACCCTTACGTGGCGCCGCTCGCTGAACGCGCCGGCGGACAGTTGTGTTACTTTTCTCTCGATCCGAACAACGAAGTTTTCAAACAGCACATAGGCAAAGGAGGAATCGGGGTCACCCGGCGCGACAGAACGGTTGTCATCGAGCGCGGCCCGCAAGATCTGCCCGTGCTCAATGTCGATTCGATCCCAGCTACCTTCAAAGGCCGGGCCATCTTCAATGTCGCTAACGCGATGGCAGCCGCGCTCGCGGCGCACCTTTCAGGCGTGAGCACCCACGATATTCGGACCGGGCTGGAGACCTTCGACACAGGCTATTATCTGTCGCCCGGAAGACTCAACATCGAGCAGATTGGCGATTTCCGCGTGCTGCTCGACTACGCGCATAACGCCGCGGCGTACCGAAACATCGCCGGGTTTATCCAACAGCTCAATGTCGAACGCCGCATAGGAGTAATTGCAGGACCTGGAGACCGCCGCGATGTTGACCTTGAAACGATGGGCCGCATCGCTGGAGAGGCGTTCGACAGACTCATCATCAAGGAAGACGACGACAGGCGCGGTCGCGCCCCGGGCGCCACCGCCGAGTTGATTAAACGAGGCGCACTGGCTGCCGGTTTGGCGGCTGAAGCAATCGAGGTTGTCCTGGCTGAACCCGAAGCGCTCGATCAAGCGCTGCGACATGCGCGCAAAGGCGACCTCGTTGTGATCACGGCGGACGACATCAAACGCACTTTCGAGCAAATCGTGAAGTTCCGCGAAGAGCGAACCTCTAGCGCGAGCGGGTAGGGTGTTCAG
>JBGQGO010000058.1:0-15898 GCA_041497455.1 Blastocatellia bacterium
CCTACGCGCACAATCTCTTTCTCTTGGAGGGCTCTGAGGAGTTTGACTTGCGCCTGGAGGGGCATTTCACCTATTTCGTCCAAGAAGATCGTACCGCCATTGGCTGTCTCGAAGAGCCCGCGCTTGTCAGAGGAGGCGCCACATAAGGGCGAGGTATTCTTCCGGCCGCATTCCCGTGATAAGTTAGATCCGCAGACGGGAAGCATCACCGAATACGACACGCCCTCTCCAAACAGCCAACCGAGTACGATCACCGTTGATGGCGCAGGCAACATCTGGTTCGACGAGCGGGCAAGCGACAAAATAGTCAGCCTCAACATCAAAACGGGTCAAATGAGGGAGTACACGGTACCGACGCCGGCGAGCCGCGTTGTGGGCCTCTCTCCAGATGCCAGCGGCCACCTGTGGTTCTTGGAGCTGGGCGCCCACAAGGTTGGCTGCCTTCACATCGAGACGGGCCAAGTGACGGAGTATGCGATACCCACCAAGTACAGCTCACCGTTTAAGATGGCGATCGACCGACAGGGTCGCGTCTGGTTCACAGAGGTGTTTGGCAACAAACTTGGCATGTTAAACAACGGCCGATTCTATGAATTCGCCATCCCAACCAAAGACAGTATGCCAGGCGGAATCATAATCGATTCAAAGGGCAATATCTGGTTTTCTGAGCAGGCTGGGAACAAGCTAGCCATGGTGCCGTCGGCAGCCTCGTCCTATACCGATGCATTCGATTTCGTCCCCTTTCAAAACCGGATGAAACTCGAAGGCGGATGCTGAGGGAACTCTGCTCGCATCGAGTTGGGATTTTTCAAGACGAATCGTAATAGCCTGTCCAGCCGTGTGCGAAGCGACCTTGAACGGATAGCCACCCGCACGAAAGTAGCGTCCTTTCATCTGGTCGGCCGCTACTGACTGATCCAGAGTGGCGGATATCTCAAAGAAGTCGCCTACCGGTGTGGCCGTGCCTGTAAGGCTTCCGTGAATGATATCAGGGGGCAGCGGCTGCCAGTAGACGCGGAATTCCGTAGCGTACGGGTCTTGCGTGCGCTGCTCGTCGCACCAGCCCCACTCAAACACCACCGCGTTCGTGTGCGTTCCCAGTTGCGCTAGATCGTCCGCGGTCAGCTCCGGGTCGGAAGACTGAAGGATAAGCGCACGCAGACCCGATGGTTGTGGAACGTCGGCTGGCAAGGAAAGCTGCGAAGGACTCACCGGCTGTGGTGGCGGAAGGCGTTTTTCTAGTCGCACGACGGAGCCAAGTGTCGCGACCGTCGCCCGCCGCCCAATCGCATCGATCGAGCGAATGCGGTATTGATGCAGACTGCCAGGCGGAGGCGTCGGTCCGTCTTCTCTTTTCTTCGCACTATCAAGCACGTCTTCGGCTTCCATGAAGAAGGCGATCGGCGGCTGAGGGCTCGCGTTTTCCGGGTAGGCTTCCAGCAAGTCAATTCCGTAGTACAACTGCGGCGGGTCGCGGCGGCTGCTGCGGCTTCCGAAGAACATCGTGGGAGAGCGTTGTTCGTCAATTTCCACGAACCCCCCGCCTGTGTCCACACGCCTTCTTTCAATCTCAAAACCGAGCACATCGAATGGCGGAAAAGCGGCGAGATCCGGCGGCCATGGCACTGGGACAGTCAAAGCTCCGGCCGGTGGCGGCAGCCATTGCAAGCGGAATCCGAGAGCGCGCGGTGGATTCTGAGTCGTCAGTGCAGGTTAACTGTACCGAGAAAAGGCGGCGGCGAGGGAGCTGACGTCGATTCGTAGCGCACTCGATATATGATCGAAGTTTCGCGCACCGGGTCCTCGGGCGCTATGCCCGGAGGTCGCGTTTCGGTTGGCACGCGTACGCCATAAAGAAAACCTTTGCCTTTAAGCACGAGAGTGCTTATGGGTTCAGAAAAGTCAATCTCAATTCTGTTAGCCGGCGGAATCGAAGCCGCGAAAAGAGCACCGCTAAGGCCAGAAAAGAAGTAGTCGCTTGTTTTGGCCTCATACCCTAAAGCGTGGTCAGCATCCGGCTCAAGTTCCAGCACGACTTTCGAAACTGACGACGGAAAGGTAATTGCGAGGCTGCCTCCATCGCTCGTCCTTTCACTCAGCGCGATTCCCTTTCGGCCGATCCCACTCAGGGCGCTATCCGGCACAGGAGAAAAAATTTCGACCGCCGACGGAACGTAGCGGTTGAACTGAATCGAGCCAAGATGAAACGTCGAAGGGAGCGTTGTTCCGGTGGGGACGGAATGAAACCCATAGAGGTCTTCGTGAAACACCTTCGGCCTGCAGTTTCGCCTCTCGCAGTTTTACTATTGTTGTGTCTTTCAGTCTTCCAACCGCCCAACCGCCGACTTGGGTTGTCGCGCAAGATATGGCACATATCAGTCGAAGCCAACCGTCCTGGCGCGCTCGCGGCGTGCTATGGTTCAGGAAAACTCGATTTACATCCGAACCCGAAATATCAATCTGATATTTCAGATTGACAAGGGAAACCTGGACACTTATAATGCGCGCGCTAATCCGGGCGCAGGATAAGGCATTGCTGGGGAAGTTCTGTAGACGGAAAACTTGCCCAGGACACAAACTCGCTGAAACAGGGGGTTAAAATATGAAACGATTGGGCCTCGCATATGTCTTTTCAGTTGCGATTCTCATAGGCTGCGCGAATTCCGCATTCTCGCAAGCCACCACTAGTCTTGCCCAGCTCAGCGGTACTGTGCAGGACTCGAGCGGAGCCGCGGTGGCCAAAGTTGCAATATCACTACGGGAGATTGACACGAATAGAGTCTACTCCGCCACGTCCAATGAGACCGGCTACTATCTGGCGCCCAATCTTCCGCCGGGCAAGTATGAAATGACAGCGACGTTCACCGGATTCGCGAAGTATACGCTGACGGGCGTCGTATTGACGGTGGGGCAGACCGCGACTATCAACGTGACCTTGAACCCCACGGTCGAGCAAACCATCAACATTACGGACGAAGCGCCGACCATCGAGCCCACACGAACCGAAACCAGCCAGGTAATCGATGCCAAACAGATTGGCTCTCTGCCAGTCAGCGGCAGGCTGTTTACGGATTTCGCTCTCTTGACTCCCGGGGTCGCCACGGGCCGCACCAGCCTTGGAACGACTTTCACCGAGTTTGAGATAACGCAGATCTCTTTTGGAGGGATGCGTTCGTTCAGCAACCTGATCACCGTGGATGGCGCGGACTTTATCAACGCCAATACCGGCGTGCAGCGGGCCACACCTTCTCAGGAGTCGGTGCAGGAATTCCGCGTAGTCAACAGCAGTTTTGGATCGGAATACGGGCGTGCGATGGGTGGAATCGTCAACGTCGTCACTAAGTCGGGCACCAACAATCTGCACGGCTCGGTGTACGAGTATCTGCAAAACAGCGCTTTGAACGCGCGTTCATTGCTGCAGCCGGAGCCGCAGTCAAAAGCGCTGCGCCAGAATCAGTTCGGCGCGGCGATAGGAGGTCCGATACGAAAGGACCGTACTTTCATCTTCGCGAACTACGAGGGCCAGCGGCGCGCCGAGGCCCCTGTCTTTCCGCCCGATTTCATAAACAACCTTGCGGCAATCAACAGGGCGAAGTCTTATATGGGAATCGCGCCCGAAGACCTGAGCGTCCTGAGGATAAAGAACAACGATTACGGGTTTGTCAGGTTCGATCACCAGCTTACACAAAAGAACAGGCTTTCAATTCGTTATAACGTCGAGGACGCTCGAGATCCCAATCAGTTGGTGGGAAACACGGAGGATGGCGGCGGCATCGGCACCCCCAGCGGCGGGCGCAATCTGTTCATCAACGACCAGTCCGTGGTTGGCACGTTGAATTCTGTGCTGAAGGCCAACATGGTGAACACGCTCCTGGTTCAATACGCCAATCGCCGTTATGATTTTCCAGGCACGACCGGCCAGCCTAACCTGGACATCCCGAACGACCTTTCGCTCGGTCACAACTTCGGCACCCTCGACGCCATTTATGAGAGCCGCCTGCAGTTTTCCGATACGCTTGGGTGGGTCAAGGGCAACCATTTTCCAAAGTTCGGATATGATTCCAACTACCTGTTTGACTCCGCTATCTATCCGGGGTTCACTCCCGCGCGGATCATCCTGCCGAGCCTCAACTGCATGATCGATTTTGCCAACTTCATGAACCTTAAAGGGGGGCCGCCGCTGGCCCAACTCGCAGGATCTCCATGCGCTCTCCCCGATTTCATTTTCCATGGGGTAGGGGCGACGTTTTATGGGGTGGCGCTCGCAAGAACCAACTATGTGGATGGTCAGTTCCCTCTCAACAACGCTCACCCGTTGGATGTGAACAGGTGGGCGGACGCTTTTGCGCCGGAATTGAGAGACAGCTATAAGTTCAAGCTCAACCATGGCTACCAAGGTTTTTTTGCCCAGGATCAGTGGCGGTTGACACCAAAACTGACATTCAACTATGGAGTGCGTTACGACTTTGAAACCGGTCTAAGCGATCAGATAGATTCGTACTGGGGGGCCGTTCAGCCGAGAGTCGGGCTGGCCTATTCGCCCGACAGCAAGACTGTCATACGCGCCGGTTTCGGGGTCTTCTTCGACCGGAACAACATGACCTTCTTCTTCATCACCGGAAATCAAAAGACGGTTCCAGGGTTTATTCCAGGCATAAATCTTCCCATGGTTAGGAATGGCGCCGAGACCGGGGGCTGGCAGTTGAACCTGGTAAATGCGGCTGCGTTCCTGCCGTCACCGGTGGCGTGTCAGGGAATCGACCTGGGCGGCGGCTTTTGCTTGGGCGCCGCTGCGAGCGCCGCCAAGAGCATCCTCACAACGGGACTCTATCCGCGAGTGTTTCTAACCGGAAACTGCCCACCGGCCTGCACAGCCGGCGCAGGAGGCATGGATCGCCACAACAGCAAGCTTCCGTATGCCACTCAGGGAAGCTTCGAGATCGATCGGGAACTCGCCAAGGGGCTGACAGTAGGCCTAGGGTACCTCTTTGTCGGCGCGCACCGATTGGTGCTGGGGAATGGCTTGAACACTCCTTGTCCGCAGGGGACCAGTAAGCCAGGGAATCCCGCCATCGCTCAGGGTTGGCTTAATCCGGACGGAACCATCAGCTCTTGCTCGGGCAACCCGAAACTGTTGGCGGGCAAGCCCGTCTTCACTGATTCGCTGGAATTCCCCAACGGCGGATTTCTCGACTACAACTTCAACCCCGTCTTCGCAACATACCACGGCATGACAGTGCAGGTGATCGAAAAGGTGGGCAAGTATTTCAATCTCAATGCCAACTACACCTACTCGCACATCATCGACAACGGGAACTTCACGACGTTCATCAACCTCCCGCAGAACCAGTTCGACAACAGCTCTGAGAAAGCCAACTCGAATCAGGACGTTCGCCATCGCTTCATTGCTAACTTCACAGCGAACACCCCGAATAAAGGCTTCGCGCGTAACTTCGGGTTGAGCAGCATTATCACACTGCAATCCGGCCGTCCGTTTACCCTCTTCGTCGGGGGCGACGCCAACGGCGACACCAATCCGGTGACAGACCGGGTAGGGTTGAGCGGAAGAAACTCCTACATTGGAGACCCTCTCCGATCATGGGATCTGCGACTGTCTCGATTCTTCCAGATCAATGAGCGCATCAGGCTCGATGTGATTGTGGAGGCGTTCAACCTGCTGAACCGGTCAAACGTGGACGAGGTATTCAGTGTCTACGGCTCTCCGATCTTCTGCGGGGCGGTTCCTGAGAAATACAAGGACAGCGCCTCACTCGCGATCCAGGGCGGGACGGCGACCTGTGGCGCCTTCACGCCTCCCGCGGGGGTGACCCTTCCTGCGCAGTTCTTTGTTCCGCCGGCGCCGAATTCTAGTTTCGGGACGCCCAGAACCATGCTGAACCCGCGCCAACTACAACTCGCGGTCAAACTCTCGTTCTAGCTAGAAGAGGAGTTCAACTTCGGGTCACGGTTGTGGCCGGCAATATACCGACGGATTTGTAAGAACCTAAGGACTTTCAACTCAGACGAGGAACGCGTGTGGACGGCGGACATTGACGTCGGTGGAACGTTGACGGACGGGTTTTCTTCGGCGGTGAAAAACGTCGTCTGCATTGAGGTAAACACTACACCGCACGATCTGAACGTTTGTCTGTTTGGCTCAGGGCGCAAGCATCCTGGGATTCGCCGATACCTCCGCGCTCTTACCGCAGATCAACCCGTTCCGCTGGTTCACGACTATCACGTCAAACGTCTCTAAGAGCAGCAGTGATCAAACTACTGCGGGCGACGTTTTGTCGCTGAAACGGACGTCAAACGACTCGTTAGGACTTCGCAGTTCGTCGATCAAACTAGGAGAACGTATGGCTCGGTCAAGAGTTCAAGTATTCGCACTGGCGCTGGCAGTCTCGTCCTATGGCGCTTTGACTGCGAGAGGTCTACAGACTACGAGGCAGGCGAATGTCGACGGTTCGAGGATCATCGCCGCCGATCAGGAGCCGGGCAACTGGATGGCTCACGGTCGTACTTACAGCGAGCAGCGCTTCAGTCGGTTGAAGGAGATCAACGACCAGAACATAGGTCAGCTCGGGCTCGCGTGGTACTACGACCTCGATACGGATCGTGGGCAGGAGGCGACTCCGATTGTCGTCGACGGCGTCATGTATTTCACGAGCGCGTGGAGCAAGGTCTACGCTGTGAATGCAGCTCGCGGCGCGCTGCTGTGGTCCTACGATCCTAAGGTGCCACCGGAGTGGGCGGTCAACGCCTGCTGCGACGTCGTCAATCGCGGGGTCGCAGTGTGGAATGGCAAGGTTTTCTTTGGCACGCTCGACGGGCGGTTAGTGGCCCTGAATGCAGCGACCGGCAAGCTTGTCTGGGAGACGCTCACGATCGACCGGGCATTTCGCTACACCATCACGGGCGCCCCTCGAGTGGTCAAGGGCAAGGTGATCATTGGTAACGGCGGAGCTGAGTATGGCGTGCGTGGTTATGTTTCAGCATACGACGCTGACTCGGGCAAGATGCTCTGGCGGTTCTTCACCGTGCCCGGAGATCCTTCCAAGCCTTTTGAGAATCCGATTCTCGAGAAGGCCGCGAAGACGTGGACCGGCGAGTGGTGGAAGCTTGGCGGCGGCGGGACCGTATGGGATTCCATCGTGTACGATCCCGATCTCGACCTTCTCTATCTCGGAGTCGGGAACGGCTCGCCATGGAACCAGCGAATACGCAGTCCACGCGGCGGCGACAACCTTTTCCTGTCTTCAATCGTCGCGCTCAAACCCGACACGGGACAATACGTCTGGCACTATCAGGAGACCCCCGGTGAAATGTGGGACTACACTGCGAGCCAGCAGATTATCTTCGCGGACATCCCGATCGATGGCCGCGTCCGAAAGGTTCTGCTGCACGCGCCGAAGAACGGTTTCTTTTACGTCCTCGACCGAGCTACGGGCGCGTTGATCTCCGCGAAGCCTTATACGCTAATCAATTGGGCGACCGGCATTGATATGAAGACCGGCCGGCCCATCGAGACGGGCATTGCGCGATACCCCGGCGACAACCCCGCGCCGATCATTCCCGGTCCGCTGGGCGCGCACAGTTGGCAACCAATGTCCTACAGCCCGCTCACTGGCCTTGTCTACATTCCTGTTCAGGACGCGGGATTTCTATACAAGTCGCCCGAGGATTTTCAGGCCAAGAAGCTGGCCGCGAATTACGGGGTTGACGTTGTGGCTGCTGGAATGCCTCAGGATCCAAACATCAAGAAGGCAATCCTCGACTCGGTCAAAGGCCGCCTGGCCGCCTGGGACCCCGTTCAGCAGAAACAGGTCTGGGCGGTCGAGCGGCCCGGCCCCTGGAACGGCGGCGTGCTGTCTACCGCCGGGAATCTTGTCTTCGAGGGCACTGCGAGCGGGAACTTCGAGGCTTATCGTGCCGACACCGGAGAGAGGGTCTGGTCGTTTGCGGCGCAGACCGGGGTGATGGCGGGCCCGGTCACCTACACTGTGAACGGTCAGCAGTACGTGGCGGTGCTCGCCGGTTGGGGCGGGGTGTTTCCGCTCGTGGCTGGCGAGGTCGCTTTCAAATCAGGCCGTGTGCGAAATATTAGTCGCATGCTGGCATTTAAGCTCGATGGAAAAGCCAGCTTGCCGCCGCCTGCGGAGTCGCCCGAGGCTGCATTGAATCCTCCACGGGCTACGGCCGACGCCGCCACAGTCAAGAACGGCGAACGGTTGTTTCAGCGTTACTGTGGCGCCTGCCACGGCGACACAGCCGTTGCTGGAGGCGTCCTGCCTGATCTGCGCTACTCGAAGACTCTTGTGAATGATAAGTGGTTCGAGGTTGTACTAGGCGGAACGAGGAAGCGGAACGGCATGGTTTCGTTCGCCGCGGAACTGTCGCGAAAGGACGTGGAAGAGATTCGCGCGTATGTAATCTTCAGAGCCAACCAGAGTGTTGATCAAATGAAGCAAAGCAGATAGGGTTCGTCGTCACAGTCACTACCCGAGCACGCCCCCGATGTAAACGGGTCGCTGATTTAGGGAGTGAACGAGAGTCAGAGAGGGGTGTGCGGTATTGGGAAGATCGCCCTCATTGTTGTTTCAACCGTTAGTTTCCATACCCCTTCACGCTTCAATCGGCTATGATAGTGCAGAGAGCCAATCTGTGAGGTGCGAGATGAACCCTATTCTTGAAGAGATTACCCTGGAGACTGCCGAGCAACTCGCCGCCCGCGCCAAAGAGAAGGGGATTTCAGTAGACGAGTATTTGAGAAGCCTCCTTCGACCGGCCAACGGGCGCGCCGGCGACGAAGGAGCCGGGGGGCCGCCGCGAAATGAAGCGATGCTTGCCGTATTGCGGAGGTCATCGGAGCGACTCAAAGATACTCCTATTCGAGGTTCCACCGAAGAGACGTTGGGAATGATCCGAGACGCGAGAGCCGGGGGGATATGGGACTATGAGCCGGTCAAATAGCCCAGGCAGCGTCGTGATCGATGCAAACGTTCTGCTGGCTATCTGTACCCGAGAGTCCAAAGAGACGACAGCCAGAACCGCCCTGCTCGATTACGCCACCAGGAATTGGACGTTCCACGCGCCAGGTGTCATCTCGGGAGAGTTCCTGTTTATCACTTGTCAGAAACTCCTCGGCGGCGTCCTTACCCAGGACGATTATGATAAGGCCGTGGAAGACTTTGGCGACTATATGCGAGTCATTCTTCCACCGCCGCATGGTGAGGCCGCATTGATGCTGCGGGCCAAGGAGATTCAGAGCGGGTATGGCTGCAGCCGCTCGACAGACAGCCTTTACATTGCGCTAGCGGAAGAGTTGCTCATGAGCGGTCTGGCAGAACTGTTGACCTTTGATGCAGGCATAGTGAATCAAGTCGCCAAGAACGCGCCCACAGTTAAGGTGAATCTTCTTTCCATATAGCACAGTTCATTGATGGGAAGGTGCTCTAACCCGCGACCGCCTTCTTGACTAGCACTGACATCACCGCTTGAACAATCTTGTCCTCGTTCGGCAGCACATAACTCTCAAGAGGCTCGCTGTAGGGAATCGTTGCATCGAGCGAGGTGACTAACTTGATTGGCGCTTTGAGGGTTTCGAAGCCCCGTTCGGCGACTTCGGCCGCGATAACGGCGGCGGCGGAGGCGTGTCTTGTGGCCTGGTCGACCAGGACAAGCCGTCCTGTCTTCTTTACTGACGCGAGTATCGTGTCGACGTCGAGCGGCGCGAGAGTTCGGGGGTCGATTACCTCCGCGCTGATGCCATCCTGAGCGAGCCGGCCGGCCGCCGCCAGCGACTTCTTCACCATCCACGCGGTCGCAACGATGGTGACATCGGTTCCTGAGCGCTTTATGTCGGCGACCCCGAACGGGATCACGTAATCTCCGTCGGGCACTTCACCCTTATCAATGGTCAACATGTAATGATGCAAATAGACGACTGGATTGTCGTCGCGGATCGCCGCAGTCATCAACCCTTTTGCATCGGCGGGCGTGGAGGGGATTGCCAGCTTCAAACCGGGAATCCCCATCATAGCGTGGTAAGTGCAGTTGGAATGCTGGCCGGCCCAACCTGCCGCGAATCCAAAACCGGCTTTGAACACGAGCGGAACCTTCACCTGCCCGCCCGACATGTAGCGCAGCCGAGGCGCCTCATTGATCACTTGGTCGAACGCAACCAGCATGAACTCGGCCATGTAAAGCTCGACGATGGGACGCAATCCCGTCATTGCGGCTCCAACCGCGGCGCCCATCTCCGCAGTTTCGGAGATTGGCGTGATTCGCACGCGATTCTTGCCGAACTTCTTGAGGAACGGATCGCGTTCGGTCATCGCCATGTTTTGGCCGTAGTAGATGACGTTGGGATCGCGTTCCATCTCTTCGGCGATGGCGGCGGCTATTGCTTCAGCGAACATCATTTCACGAGCCACTTGATCCACCTCCTATGCCAAAACGTAATTGAGCGCTTCTTCCGGTGCGGGGAAAGGGCTCGCCAGCGCAAACTGGACGGCGCCTTCCATCTCCGCGCGAGCTCGTTCTTCAATTTGTCCGGCATCCGCGTCGCTCAAGACGCCGCTGTTGATCAACTGCGAGCGGAAGCGCGCAATCGGGTCGTTGGCCTTCGCTGCTTCGTACTCAGCCTTTCTGCCGTAGACCTCCACAGCCTCGTGTTCTGGGAACTGCGTCGGCACCGGAGGAACGGTGATGGCGTTGCCGTGCGCGCTGAGCCGATAGAACTTCGACTCGATCAAACTGGGACCTCCGCCGGCTCGCGCGCGGTCCACCGCTTTCGCGACTTCTTCACGAACCTTGAGCACATCATTGCCATCAACTGTGACGCCGGGAATGCTAAACGCCTCTGCCTTCTTCGACAATGGATCGCCAGCGGCCGCGTTAGCGTCCTCGAGGCTTATGTGCGTGTAGGCTTGATACTGGTTGTTCTCGAGAATGAAGACGATCGGCAGCTTCCAGATCGCCGCCAGATTCAGCGACTCAAAGAACGCGCCCTGCTTCGACGAGCCGTCTCCAAAAAAACTGTAGACGACCTGGCCCGTGTTCTTTACCTGCGCCGTCAGCGCGACGCCGGTCGCGTGAGCGATACCCTGACCGATGATGCCTGAGGCGCCGGGGAAGTGATGAGATGGATCGGCCAGATGCATCGAGCCTCCAAACCCTTTGCAAAGACCGTCCTTCCTTCCGTAGATCTCCGCCATGATCCTTCCTGGCGGCGTGCCGAGCACTATAGGATAACCGTGGCATCGGTAACTTGGCATCACGGGATCGTCATCCCTCCGAGTCGATAGGGCGCCGACGATACTGGCTTCAGCGCCGTCGGCCAGATGCGTATGCCCACGAATCACGCCCGGGTGCTCGACGAAAGTTCGCTTGACGCGCTCCTCGAACTCTCGTATCCGAACCATCTGGCCATACATCCAAATCAATTGCTGTCTTCCGATCTCTTCCTTCAACGGCATAGCTTAGTCTCCGTGACTGAATCAGACTCCAAGGACTACGACTGACTGATATGGCAGAGTGGATCGCCCACCGGGACTTCCGCATTCTCCCGAGCGACAATTTGAACGAGCACGCCGTCGATAGGCGAGTCCAGTTCGTAGGTCACTTTCTCGGTTTCGAGCTCGACTAGGGGTTCCCCTTGTTTGACGGCGTCCCCTTCGTTTTTGAGCCAGCGAACAACACTGACCTTGGTCGTGTTCATTCCGCCGGACTTGGGCACTTTGAGAATCGTTATTATGGCGTCTACCTTTCCGCCTCATTATCTGACTGCGCTTCCGTGTACGTAACTGCGAAACTGGGCCATAGTGGTGTTGTATGACCGTGTAGTCAATTCCTCCAGAGGCCACTGTCGCAGTTCTTCAGACAGCACCTCAATCCCCCACGGTCCCTTGTAGCCGGCTGCCTGGATGCAATCGATGAAACTCTTGATGTCGAACTCCCCTGCGCCGCACAGCCGCCTGTGGTTGACAGTGTCTTCGTGGAGACTCCAGGGTGCCTCGAACGTTCCGTCGTTGAGCTCGACGCCGAATATCCGCTCGACTGGAACTCGGGCCGCCTGGTCGTAAGGAATGCCTAATTTCACCAGGTGCCAGAGGTCGAAAATGATTCCGCCGTTGGACGCTTCAGCGCCCTCGATCATTGTCAGCGAATCCTGGAGCGTGTCAATCATCGAAAAGGGCATCAGCTCGAAGCCGATCCTCGTGCCGTACTCAGCTGCCTCATTGCAGAGCGCGGCGAATGCTTCGATGAGGCGTTCCATCGGACACTGCTCGCGATAAAAGTCGCCGACCTTGACGTGTTTCGCCCCTAGCGCCTCGGCTGCCGTCAGCAGTTTCTTCTTCTGGATGTCCGACTCCTTCTTCTTCTCGCCGTCCATGAACCAGCCTGTCAGAAACTCGAGCTCGACATACTTCATCCCGTTGTCGTCAAGAATCTGTTTCATCTCCTTGAGACTCCTGCGCTCGAGAATGTGGTCCAGATCCGCATGCCATAATCCAAGCCCTCTGAACCCAGCTCTCGCCGCGGCGTCTACTCTGTCCTTGAAGTCAAACGGACTATACTCTTTGTCGGTATGCGGAAGCGCCCCGCCCGCGATCGTCCAATACGAGGCAAGCAGATCGGCATCTTCTTTCGGCATTTACCCTCTCGCATTCCCTCCGGGCGTATCCGGCCAGGAAATCAATCCCCGGTCGTTTGACTCGCGCGCGCCAACTCGTGCTCGATGATTCTGCGGGCGCTCACGCCCCCCGCGTCGATCTTCAGATTCATCAGTTCTCGGTCGGGTCGCCGAAGGATGTTTTGCTGCTGCGCCTCGAGTATCTCGGTGTCTTCGGCAAAGACCGCCGCCTGGCCATCGCGGATCCGGAAGGTCAGTCCCCTGTCATCCGTGCGAAAATTACGGACCATTCCCCAGTGATACCAGGTTGAGGTTTCCGTTTCCGGTGTCATCAGATTGACCACGATCCCGGTCACCCCTTTCGAACGGTCGCCCTCGGGAGCACCCGTTCCGGCCAATGCCACTCCCACATCAATCATCACGTTCGCGGGCAAAGAGAACTGACATATCTGCCAGCGGTCGCACTTGTCATGCGACTTGAGGTTTTCTGCCCAGAACGGCGGCGGATCGATGTTGCGCATCCAGCGAGTCACTGTCACGGACGTTTCATCCGATGTTGTGCGGATTGGCGCATCAAGGATTTCGTGCTGGCCGATACTGGTCGGGTGCACATAGGTTTCGTGGGAAAGGTCCATCAGGTTATCAACCAGAAGCTGGTAGTTGCATTTGATATGGTATGTGCTGCCTTCAAAGACCCAGTCGAGATCCGAACACCAGTGAAGATCGGGAATCCTGTCTTCGTTGGCGATCGCAGGGTCGCCGATCCAGACCCAGACAAAACGGTGCCGCTCAACTACTGGATAAACCCGAATCTTAGCTTCCTTGTGCACCCCTTTTTGACTAGGCATATACACACATTGGCCACCTTCATCGAATCGCAGGCCGTGGTACTTGCATACAAGCTGGTCGCCTTGAAGAAGCCCCATGGAGAGAGGAAGCAGCCTGTGAGGACAACAGTCCTCAAAAGCTGAGATCGCGCCATTCGTCCGCCGGTATAGCACTATGGGCTCGCCGCAGACAGTGCGGGCGAAAGGGGCGCGCTTGACCTCCGAATCCCAGGCAACTGCGTACCAGAAATCTCTTAGAAACATGACGGATCACACCCAAATCTCGACTACCTACTCTACCTACAATGCGGCAGTCGATCAAGGGCGCGTGCTGCTTTTCTGTCATTTCAGAATTGCTGGCAAATAGGGTAACTTTCGATTAGAATCGGCTCCGGCGCGAAAGCGGGATATGAGATAAGCGAGAGTGAAACAATGAACAAGAGACCAGTGGTGGTATATGGGGCCAACGGATTCTCAGGGCGCCTGGTCGCGGAGTATCTCCGCGAATACAACGTTCCGTTCATTGCAGCGGGGCGGAACCGGGAAAGGCTTGAGGACGTGATGGATCACGTTCCTGGCATCGAAACGGCTGACTACGAAGTCGCTGAGGTCGGTGGCTCGGTAAGCGAGCTCGTTGAGCTATTCAAAGGCGCCCGGGTCGTCTGCAATACGGTGGGGCCATTTCTCTACAACGGCCCGAGAGTAATCGAAGCCAGCCTGAAGGCAGGCTGCCACTATCTCGATATTGGCGGCGAACAGGCATGGCTTCGGGAGGTTGCCGAGAAGTGGGGAGAAAAGTTCGCCAGCCAGGGCCTGCTGGCGGCGCCCGCCACGGCATTCATGTCAGTGCCCAGTGACATCGCTGCGCACCTCTGTCTTGAGACGGGGGACATCGACACGCTCGAGATCCTGACGATGTTCAAAGGCATTCCGACCTTCGGCTCTACACAGACGATTTTTGCAGCGATCCAGACCGATGCGTACTACCTGGAGCAGAACCGTTACAAGCTGTGGCCGCGAGCCACTGCCTACGAGGTAATCGTGCCCGGCTCGATTCAAACCGGATTGGCTCTGACCTGGGGCGGCTTCCCGCACCCGGTCTGGTTCAAAGATCATCCACAGGTTGCGAATGTCCGTTCGCTTGGCGGGCTTCTCGATCGACAGATCATGGAAACCGTTTTAGCCACCGAAAGACATTTCGAAGAGAACATTCGTCCGTTGCCCAAAGACGAGCAAGAACGCGCGCTGGCGGAGATGGCTAGTTCGGTGCAAGGCAGCACGCCGCCACGGGAGAACCCTCGAGAGCAGCGCACCATCGACCTGGTTTTGGCCCGCGGCACGACTGGCTTCGCCCAATGTGTAATGTTTGGTACCTGCTGCTATCGCCAGACCGGACTCTTGCAAGCCTACGCGGCTCACAGCCTGATTCACAACGCCCCGCGTAAGGTTGGCTTCGCGTCGGCGACGGCAGCATTCGGTCATCGCGAGTTGCTGAAGGTGTTGGAGAGCCACGGGCTCTCCAAAGCCAGGCTCTCGGCATAACACTCATACCGATGCGGGCTATCGACTATTTCGACAAGGGCGTGGAAGCCGCTCCCGACAGAGCCGCAATCGTCGATCGCGGCAGTCGATACTCGTATCGTGAAACGCAAGATATCAGCCGCCGGATTGCGCGCGCGATGTGGAATGCCGGTCTGCGTGGGGAAGAGCGGGCCGCGATCTACTCCCCGAATGACGCAGGAGTGTTGTTCTGCCTCCTCGGCATTATGCGCGCCGGAGCCGTCTGGGTCCCGATCAACTACCGCAACGTTCTGGAAGCCAACGTCGCGTACATGAACTACGTAAAGACGTCCTGGCTCTTCTATCACTCGAGCTTCGCCGATCAGGCCGAGGAGCTTAAAGCCCGCGTGCCCACCTTGAGACATCTGATATGCATCGACCGCGAGGCAGGCGGCAATCCGTCTCTGGAAGAGTTTATGGAGCGGGGAAAGGACGCAGAGGAGATCGACTGGGCGGATCCTTACGGCAACATTGACCGCCTTGTGGGCCTGGTCCCAACCGGTGGGACAACCGGGCCGGCCAAAGGTGTCAGAGTGACGAATCTGGCATGGGGAACGATGACCGAGATGGCCACGCACTACTGGAAGCGCGGCGACGTCGAACCGGTTTGTCTGAATACCGCGCCACTTTCCCATGCCGCCGGACCGGTGGCTTTTGCGATGTTCGCGCTCGGCGCAACCAACATTGTGATGCCCGGGTTCGATGCAGGTGAAGTCCTCCGCAACATCGAACGGTTCCGAATCACTCATCTATTCCTGCCGCCGACCGCGTTCTACGCCCTCCTGGCCCATCCCGAAATCGGCAGCTTCGACTATTCGAGTTTGAGAGTCTTCCTGCTCGCCGGATCGCCGGTCTCGCCCGACAGATTCAGGAA